>JAPOPJ010000040.1 GCA_026712925.1 Nitrososphaerota archaeon | reverse complement strand
TACCTCTGATCATTACAAACCAGAAAAACCATTTCCTCCCGACATTACAAGATATGGCACAACACGATACAGCACTACATAGTGTAACATGATTCAGCACTACAGATAATACAAAATGCATCGCATACACATATCTTACAAAATGGCACTAGTCGGAAAGGGTTGTTTTGTGCTAGGCACGAATTATTAAATCAAAATTATGGTACGTTTATCTGCATATATGTTCTGAATGTGTACGATATTCAGATATATGGTGCGAAAATCGTAAAAACAGCCCACCAATAGATAAAAATATCTCAATATCCTTATATGAGAATAGGCGGAGGCTAGCTTGTTGGCAGCTGGAATCGATGACATTGCAATATACATCCCAAGATTGTATGTAGATGCAGCAGATTTTGCAGATGGGCGTGGTGTGGACCCGGCAAAGCTGCAAAAAGGTCTAGGGGTATCGCAGATGGCAATGGTCGATACTAATCAAGACCCAGCATGTCTTGCTGCAAATGCATGCCTCCGAATTATGCAGAAAAACAAGTTATCTCCTGAAGATATAGGACGGCTTTATGTCTCTACAGAATCATCCTTTGATGAATCAAAGGCAATGAACTCGTATGTAGTTGGTATGCTAGAGCAGGTGTATGGTCAAGGTACATTTGAGCACTGCGGTGGTGTTGAGACAAAATTTGCATGTGTAAGTGGCTCATATGCATTATATGATAATGCAAACTGGATTCGTGCAGGCGAATCAGATGACAAGGCAGCACTTGTAGTGGTTTCTGATATTGCAAAATATGACATGGGCTCAAGCGGTGAAATGACACAAGGTGCAGGCGCTGTAGTAATGCTACTCAATGACAACCCTCGATTACTCGCTTTTGATCCCAAAGTCACAGCAACATCAATTAAAGACGAGTATGATTTCTATAGGCCATTTGGAAAAGAGACACCAATAGTACACGGACAATACTCCAATTTATTATACCTCATCCAAGTAAGAAAGGCCCTTGACTTGTACAAGGAAAAAAGCCTCAACACTGGACTAATAAAATTAAAACCAGGTGAGACCATACTTGATCACATTGACTATTTCAACATGCATCTTCCATATAGTAATATGGGCAAAAAGGCACTTGCATATATGGTGCGTCGCGAATGGCGACAACTTCCCAGATGGAATGATATAATAAAAAAAATTGGAGTTGCAGAGCCCACACCCAAAGACCCGCGAGGTACCATAGAGTCAGTACTTGGCGATGCAGAATTTATGGCAAAAGATCACGAGTTTACAAAACTCTTTACAGAAACATCAGAGTTCCAAGAGATATACGAGACAAAGCTTGCAAGTTCACTTATTGCATCTAAAATGATTGGGAACCTATACACGGCATCATTATATCTAGGATTTAGAAGTAGTCTAGAGTTTGAATATCAAAAGGAAATGGACCTTGATGGAAAACGAGTCGGGTTTGGCTCTTATGGGAGCGGGAGTAGTGCTATGGTTTTTAGTGGTGTTATCATGCCTGAATATGCCAGTGTGGTAAAAGATATGAATCTAGAGTCTGAAATTGGCCCAAGAAGAAAACTCACACTAGAAGAATATGAGATAATTCACGAGAGCAAACTTGCCCCAGAACAGTCCATGCTAAATCCAAAAAAAGAGTTCATCCTAGTAGATGTAAAGACTGATGATGAGTCAAGAGGCGAGAGACGCTACGCATACAATACATAACTATGAACCCTAATGATGAAATAAAGGAATTTTTATTTGATTATATTAAAAAATCAGAGACAAGATTCTCAGAAATGCTCTCAAAGAAACAATACCATGATATCATTGCAGATTTACTAGAGAATTGCCGTAGCATGGTAAATAGTGCTGAAAATACAGCAGAATCCACTGGTATTCTGGCAACTGGAATACTTCACTATATCCTGACACAGGCACAGATTCCAAGTCAGAGAAAAGCAGAGATTAATGGTATAAAACTTGACATCATAATACCTGATGCAAAGACGTTATTGTATAATCCGCAAGATGCCTTGCTAATCTGCATACCACTTTCTACAAATCAAAATGAAATAAACCAAATACTAGAAAATTATTCAACAATACAACCCATACGGCAAAACATTTGGACGATACTAGAATATGATCATGATATCCAAAAGACATACACTACACACAAAAATCCAACACTGCCAGGTATAATTAATGATATGATACGATTCACAAATCTGCACTGTAAAAATAAATTAAAAATTCTAGGAGTCTAGGAAATCATATAGTGATGATTTTATTACAACAATCTAAACTAGTATGCTTTGACAAGACTATTGCATATATTCTAGATAAACTTTAGTCAAGCATAACCATATTATTATAATCTGTACTATTTATGATGGTTTTTGTTGTATGGTGATGAACGCTGTATAACTTTAGATTTGTGCTCGCGTAAAAATAAAATCAACATATTTTTCCTCATGTATATGGAGAATCTTGGGTGTGAATTTTATTTTATAAAATCCTACGTGTTTAATTTCATATTCTATACGGTACAGAGTGCATCAATATCAATCACACTCTCAAAGATATCAGATGTAGAGTCTGATTTTATATCCCCCAGTGGTGGGACCACACCTAAAATATCTATTCCAGTAAGGGAATGTAAATCCCTTGCAAGCTCGTCTGTTTTATAACCGCCTGAATAGCCATTTAATATTATACCGCGAATTGGAATATCATACTGTGCACAAATGCGACATGTCATTATGGTGTGATTTATTGTTCCAATTCTGCACAATGCCACTATAACTGTCGAAATATCCATATCTCGGATCATGTCTGCGACAAAATAATTCTCTAGTATGGGTGTCATTATACCCCCTACACCTTCAACTAGAATCATCTCGTGTAGTTTTTTGAGTTTCTCAAAGCTAGATAGAATGGTACTAATCTGTGGTTTTATTCCCAGATTCTTCCATGCCATATATGGGGATGCTGGAATTGGGAAAAACTGTGGATTAACAAGGGATTCAGCATCATTTGTGCCTGCTGCATTAGAGAGTATTTGTGCATCTTCGGAGAGAAATCTACCTTTTTGTGGTGTACCTGCAGCAAATGGCTTCATTACACCTACATCCACTCCCCTATTTCTGAGGGTAGCAGCTAGTCCTGCGGTGATTCTAGTCTTGCCAACATTAGTATCTGTTCCCGTTACATACAGCGAGTCCAATGATGATTGTGATATGTGCTTGTTGATTAACCCACCGAAAAGTGCAATGAAATAGTGCAATGAAATAGTGCAATGAAATAGTGCAATGAAATAGTGCAATGAAATAGTGCAAAGCAATTA
>JAPOPJ010000063.1 GCA_026712925.1 Nitrososphaerota archaeon | reverse complement strand
ATCCTCTACAAATTCATAACCCTCAAAGGTCTTAAAGTATGGCTCATCCATACCAAGTATTTGCAGTGTTGCAGTATCTGTATCCTCAGTCATATCCAAAAAAGTAATTCTGACATTTCCCATTCCATCATATGCGGCATCAAGTTTAAACATATCTTGTATCGGGTCAGTTCTATCTGAAGTCAGTAAAATTAGTGCAAGTATAGTAACTACACCAAGCAATATGGGTGCCCTGAATCTTCTAATTTCCACGAAATTCACGCCTCACAGATTTTAGAAATGCCGAATTTATTCTAATTCTCTCAATTACTTGTGCCTGAGTTCGTTCAGTTCCAGGTGCGGGGTTTTCTCTAAAGAATTTTTTTATCTCACCTTCCATGGTATGGTCAGCTACCTGAGATATGCTTCCCACAATTCTGTTAAATAATGGATTGCCGTGCCCTACTTTACTACCTAACATATCCCAATGCTTTACAAGCCATGGCCACAAAACTTTTCTACCATACGGGTTTGCAGCTACTTTCATTATTGGAAGTTGTATATTCTGAGAGCGCACACTAGGTGTCAGGGAATAGTCTAACGTCTTTTTTAATAATTTTGAATTTTTGAATCCACACATTGCTCCCAAGTATCGGAGCTTTTCTTCTGTAGTTTTGGCATTCTCGTACATGGATTTTAACTGCGAGTATACTTTTGGACTATCTCCCCAAGATGTGATAGAGCATACGGGTTCTACCAAGTCTGCTGGCAATGACTTTGGTAATTTTCTAAACTTTTCATACATGCCTGCTACACTTTCAGTTATCTGCTCGTCATTCATTCTGCCTAGCACACTTAGTACAAACGGCCTGAGTAATGCATCTGTGTGACTATCTGTTTTTTTAGGCATCATGCCAAGACGAGATAATAAATGTCTAAAGTAGTTTAATGAGTGTGCTTGAATCTCTGCTATCTCTTCATAAAATGTTCTAAAGTACAGGCCTGCAAGGTTGCTTGCCACATTTACTGATACAAGATAGTTCTCATCATTATAGTATGCATCAGAAAAATCAAGATAATTTCTCACATTCTCGTGTCCTGAAATGCACAGCGAATAGAGATCGTTTTGTACTGCCCATCTATCAATGGCAGGTATCTTTTTTTGATCCACTAGCATTTTCAAGTCAAGAATGGCACTAGCATCATATCTTACTCGGTAAAAACCATACCTACCATAATTTGCTACAAAGCCTACCGTTTTACTAGGTATATGGATGGTTGCTGATTTGTGTGTGATCATTTTTTTTGCAATAGTTTTTGATTCTCCTATGGTAAGTGGTATGTGCCATGTGGTATTGCTTGGTTTGCTGTCTGGATTTTGTAGGTATCTTTGTTGCTTGATGTATAGTTTGCTACCTTTGCGTGTAATGTCTACTAGCGGAAATCCTGGTTGTGTAAGCCACAAGTTTACCATTTGTTTGACTGGCATGCGTGCTGCCTTACCTATTGCTTTCCAGAGGTCTTGGCCTGTTGCATTACCGTACTTGAAGTCTTTGAGGTATTGCCTGAGGCCTTTTCTGAAACTTGGCTCTCCTACATAATGCTCTAGCATTCTCAGGATACAGCCTCCCTTGTCGTATGAAATGGCATCAAATATTTCCCTAATTTCTGCTGGGGCATTTACTTTGACATCTATTGGGTGGGTTGATTTTAAAGAGTCAAGTTTCATGGCGGCATTCATATCTGATTCAATAAACTGACTCCACATGTCCCACTCTGGGTAAAACTTGTCCACAAATTTAGTTGCCATAAATGTTGCAAAACTCTCATTTAACCACAGGTCATTCCACCACTCCATGGTGACCAAATTACCAAACCACTGATGAGCAATCTCGTGTGATATCACTTCTGCTATAAACTGTCTTGTTCTTGTAGATGATGTTCGGGGATCATATAGTAATATGGTTTCTCTAAATGTTATTGCACCCCAGTTCTCCATTGCCCCTGCGGCAAAATCTGGAACAGCAATCAGGTCAAGCTTTGGCAGTGGGTATCTTATCCCAAAATATTTCTCATACGCTACAAGCAGTTTTTTTCCCATATCAAGTGAAAATTTAGCTTTTGATTTGTTACCTTTGGTGGTAACTATTCTGATGGTAGTTTTGCCTGCCTTTCCGCGGAGGTATTCAAATTCACCCACACCTAGATATACCAAATATGTTGACATGACTGGCGTTTTTGCAAATGTATGTGCAGTTTTATTGCCCATTCTTTTTTTGGATTTAACTGGCATGTTTGATATTGTGTCATATTTGTTTTGAGCAATGATTGTAATGTCAAATGTAGCCTTGGCTTTAGGCTCGTCCCAACATGGAAAGGCACGTCTTGCGTCAGCTGCCTCAAATTGTGTGGTTGCAAGATATTTGGTCTTGGAGCCTTGCGTGTATTTACTGCGATAAAAGCCAAGTAATTTGTCATTTAATATCCCTTGGAATTTGATGTCAATGTGTGCAATTCCTTTAATTTTTTCATCTAGTTTGATTTGCAATATTTCTTTTCTTTCATGTAATGTTATGGTACATGGAATGTCTTTTTTGGCATAAACCAGGCATGACTTTATGTCAAGCTCTGCTGAGTTCACAATGATGGTATCAGTTGCCTTTTTACACTCTATTGTGATTTTTGCCGTCCCATCAAATGTGAATTTTTCAAGGTCTGGCTCAAATACCAATTTGTAGTTTTTTGGGGCTATGTCCATATAATGACTCTCAAGATAGGCTTTATGTAGATATGGAATTGGCATTTTGTAATGTAGGCATGGCGTGTAGAATATAAAATAAATACGAACAAAATCATCTAAAACTGTTGGCTTTAAAGTATTATGTGTGGGTAGCAGTCCCTATACCTTTCATTATCATACCCACTATTACTCAAAACACCGGGAGTCCCTTGATGAAAGTAGATGATATGTGCTCTGTAGAGTCCAAATTGTTAAGCATATTCACATCATGTGAATCTATTACAAAGGTTCTGAAACTAGAATGAAACTGCCAATACTCTTTTTAATTGTGGTTTTGGCACTATCGTGCTATTTGTACTGGATCGTTCAACATGACACGGAATATCACATATTAAATGTTGTAAAGTACGGTGCCCCATTCTGCTACGTCTCAAACGATGTCATTGATGCAGAACGCGAGACGATGTCTAAAACCAGCATCGACACAAGAGTGCCAGGTCCTGCAATATACTGGAGTTGGAATCCATACACTGATCCACATGGCACATACCACCCCATATGCAGACATGGGGCTTGACTATTCGTATATGACTGAACAAATCCTTTCTGATCGCTACTATATATCGCGGGGAGGCATGCCTGATACTGTGGAATATGAGATTGAAACGGTGAGAGATCCGCTGCCGTTACCCACTGAATTTACTCTGGGATTTTGGGCTATGGATTACCACGTTATAGGGTATGGCAAGTTTGAATCTGATGAGTTCATACACTGGTTCAGATTACATACTGACGGCGATGTTTTTTTATTGTATGGATGCTGTAGCAGTAAAATCGGCATCAGTCCGAAGGAAAAATTCACGGCGTATACTGATATTATACATGATGTCAATTTGTCTGTAGGATCAAATACGCCTGAATGCATGGATGACTCATCATGTTTTGTACCTAATATTATGACGATTAATCTAGGTGATACTGTTACCTTCCACAACATTGATTCTTCACAACATACAGTTACACACGGAACAACAGACAAGGGACCAGGTAACATGTTTGCATCGGGTATCATGAATCCCGGTGATGAGTTCTCACACGAATTTGAATTGGTCGGAGAGCATGACTATTTTTGCGTTATACACCCATGGGCTACTGGCAAAATCATTGTAAAGTGATGTGCCAAACCACTTGGTGTATAGTAATGGATTCTTTACACATTTGGGGCATTTGGTATTCTTAACATTTCTAGCAGGGCCAATACTAGATACTACATATCAAAACCTGTCCTGTGGGCAATGTATAATCTGGATTGTTTCAATTATGTATTTACAAACTATATACACATTAGAGATATAATTTGAAAAAGCCTTGAATTTGTGGTAGGGTATGACTGCTCACTTTTTTCTATAAAGATATGGGTGGGTAAGCATGATTACTATTAGGTTTAGCATGGACTAAATTTGTAAACTTGATGTGTTCTAAATTCCACACTCTAGATGATTGGTTTTGATTCGTGTTGTATATTGTATGGAAAAAAATTACTTGCGGTTATTCCCTAGTGGGATCGCCGCTTAGTATGTTTAGAACATGCTCGATAATTTGTTTTTGGCCACCTTCGTGCAGGTCCATTCTTACGGTATCTGATCCCATGCTTACAAATATGAGGTGTTCATTGCCTAGCGGGAATGTGATTCTAGTGATCTTTTCAAATGCCGCCACAGCATATAGTCCCATTCCTATCTTGGGGCTGAGCTGCTTTCTTGCCTTCCATGCACTTGCGGCCCGTTTTAGCGAGGCTGCTGTTTGGTCGGGGGATAGAAAGTTTGTAATACCTTCTCTGTGGTTGACATGTAGAATCTCTCCTTCTATATCTGTGATTATGCCGTGCCTAATGTTGGGATCAGAGTCCATTATTCGCTGTAAGAGTTTTTCCAAGCCCATATTGATATAGTATGATGGGTCATTACTTAAGACTATTGTATCGCAAGGTTTGTGGTGTAGTTATCATATATTGTTAGATAGTATCACCTGCTATATCTCTAGACTGATATGCTTGAGGCAGGAAATTCACATCAAATGTGATGGCTTGTAGCAGGTGTTGTTGACTTTTTTGTATTTGTACTAGTGTGATTTCATTACCTTATGTATTATTCCAAGTGATACACTAGGTCCGTGATGTGCTAAAGTCTGGGTTTTGCGTGGTGGTATTTTGTATGTGTGGGTATGAGCAAAAGTCAGCAGGTCTCAGCATATCAGTCATTTTCAAACTGTTTTAACAATCTACCTACAATCTCTGCGTTTTCTTTTCGTTCTACAAGTATGTCATCTAGGCGCTTTCTCCCCTTAACTGGAATATCATCAGATGCAATTATCTCAAAGTATTCCTCATCAAGGTCACTATTTGCCTGAAGTCTCTTGATAACCTCAAAGAGAATCCCAATTACCTGATTTTGGGCCTTTATCATCTCCTCATTTTCAGTCAATATCTTTCATTATTTTTTCAAGCATTTCCTTTATCCTTCTTTCGCTGACTGTATCTTTTGCTGTCTTGAAGAATGGGAATAATTGCTCTGACTTGAAGCCGTCCTCTGAGTAGATTCTTGCTTGGAGTGCCATCTCTAATTTGTCAATCTGATGTACTAGTTTTGACTCCTCTGATGAATTTGCCTGGAACTCGTCCCACAACATTTTGTATCTCTTATATAATGGCTCAGGAAGACCTCTGAGGATTTTTTTCATTGCGTCATTTTCAAGCGTTTTTTTTGATTCCTCTGACAGCATTTCTGGTGTCATGTCACCTATTATGGACTCGGCTAAGTCGTGCAAAAGAATCATTTTGAGAATTTTTTCAGTATTCATTTCATCCATATCTGAAAAAACCATTCCCATCATTGACATGAGGTATGTGTGCTCTGCTACAGTTTCTGGGTTTTTGTGGTTTAACTTGTCAATCCAGCCTTGTCGGGGAATTTTTTTCAGATTAGCCGATGTATTTAGAAAATCCAAGATCATAGTGGTAGAGTCTTTCAATTTCATGCCTGCTGTTTTGGGATGTATGTGATGTGTTCTAAATGGTATGTCATTTTATCTGCATCTATACCATGACTGCAAATGTGTGTTTTGTGATATGTCATGAAATGTGTTCACATATAGCACTAATAAAGAATTTGGGTAAAATGATACCTCCTAGAGGAATCTATCTGGTATTACAAGATGCATCTAGTCTATTTACAATATTATGATAAATCTAGAATATGTCTAGAATACATCTAGACTTTCTAGAATACATCTAGACTTTATCTAGAATATGTCTAGAATATGTCTAGAATATGTCTGGATATTGTGTATGCCACATGGATAATCACAAAGACAGAATGCATTAGAATCCGAAGGAAATAATAGATTAGTTTTAGACTAAAGCATGATGAAGATTTACACCAAGACCGGTGATGATGGGACAACTGGCATACAGGGCGGAAAAAGAATATCAAAATCTGACTTGAGAATAACTGCGTATGGTGCAGTTGATGAAGTCAATGCCTCACTTGGAGTATCACTTACTCACAAAATGGAGGCGGATATGTCAAAAGTGCTTGGGATGATACAAAATGAATTATTTGTAGTGGGCTCGGACCTGTCAAACCCAGACATGGAGGATACTTCAAACAGAGTTACCAACTCTATGATATATGGCCTTGAGGAAAGTATAGATAAATTTGAAGACATGCTCCCAACACTGGCAAACTTTATCCTGCCGGGAGGAAGCAAACTAGCTGCCTGTCTTCATTTCTCTAGAACAATCATTCGTCGGGCAGAAATCCAGACAGTCTTGCTTGGGGAAGCAGAAATGATAAACCCACTATGCATAGTTTACTTGAATAGGCTGTCAGACCTAGTGTTTGTACTGGGCAGACTAGCCAACAAAAGAAGCAATCATGATGATATAATTTGGAAGGCCTGAAAAAAGACACACTTTAATTCCTGCGACTGAATGTTTTTTATGTGCCAGGGTAGCTCAGCCTGGGAGAGCACTCGGCTGAAGACCGAGCTGTCGCGCGTTCAAATCCCGCCCCTGGCACGTATCATGATATGTGGTGTTTTGCCTAGGTGTTGGTGTGTTGTTGCTTGGTGTGTTATTGACTGATATTGTTGCTTGACATGTTGTGCTATGATGTTGACAAATGATATGCCTGAAATGATGTTGGCTGAAATGATGGAGACTAGTTAATGAGCATAATCATATCCTCTAGAAAAGACATCATGGGGTACAAGAGCAGTCTACAGTTAAGATTTTTAATCGTGTTGTCAAGAGATATTATAGTATGTTTACGTTTTTTACCATAGTCGAGGCAAATCGTGCCCTTCCAGAGGTAACAAAAAAGTTTGAGCACGCCATGGCAAAACGTGGCGAAATATCTGAGATTGAGCAGAGGCTACAGGTAAGCATATCTACCACAAACTCTTTTGAAGAGTATGTCAATATAAAACAAAAATTAAACACTGCACTCACGCAGTTTTATGCAGCACTAGAGAGTCTAGAGGGTACGGGTGTGGTTGTAAAAAGCATCGAGCAGGGATTGCTTGATTTTCCATCAAAGCGCTTTGATGATGAGGTATGGCTCTGTTGGAAGTATGGCGAGGCAGAGATCAAATTCTGGCATGAGAAGGATGTTGGATTTTCAGGTAGAAAACCCATTGAGGTCAGTGACGAGTCCTTGGTTTGAGATTCCATAGAGTGAGATTTAACTAGAGTTCTACTGAGATTTATCTGATGTTGTCTGTGTGGTTTCGCGTTATTAGAGTACGTTTTTTGCTTGCATCTGTAATTGCAGTATCAGTTGGTCTTGCACTGGATTGGTCGCTGACTGGGAATATGAAAATATTTGATGCCATATTTACTATGGCAGGTGTAATGGCACTTCATGCAAGTGTAGATTTGCTAAATGACTTTTGGGACTTTAAGCGAGGAATAGATACAAGAACTAAGCGGACTAGCATGAGTGGGGGAACAGGTGTACTACCTGAAGGATTGCTAAAACCTAGCACCGTATATCGGGCTGGTGTGGCATTTCTTTTGGCAGGCTCTGCAATTGGTGCATACTTTGTTATTATGAATGGTGTTATAATCTTGGCAATACTGGGGTTTGCAATACTATCCATTTACTTTTACTCTACAAAGATAGTCGATTCTGGCATGGCAGAGTTTTTTGTTGCAGTCAAAGGAACTATGATAGTATTGGGTGCATACTTTATCCAATCTGGACATATTGCACCTGAGGCTATATTGGCAGGAATATCTGTAGGGGTACTATCTGCACTAGTGCTATTCATTGCCTCATTTCCAGACCATGATGCAGACAAGTCTCGTGGAAGAAAAACATTGGTCATTGTTGCAGGAAAACAAAAAGCCGCGCGTATCTTTTGGCTGTTCCCATTAACTGCATACGGGGTGATACTTTTTGGCATACTTTTTGGGCTTTTTCCACTACTTTGCTTGATTACACTTGCTGGTATTCCACTTGCAGTAAAAGCCGGGATTGGATTGAATAGAAATTATGAAAAGATAGAGGGGCTTGTGCCTTTCATGTCTGCTACACTATTATTTAGCAGGGTTACAGGCTCACTACTTGTAGTTAGCTTTATAGTGCATTTTCTATGGGGCTATATCTGATAATATTGATAATATTGTAGAGAGTGGGTTTTCTTTTGATGCGTAAAGTTTTGTACTTGTATGGGAATAGGTAACTGTTCACATCTATACTTTTACAAACACAAAACCAGCGTGCATCTTGTCTCCTTCATACGCAGACAAACTTAACATGAACAGCTATCATTATTCTTTGAGCAGATTTGTATTTTCTGAACACCTGCATCCAAGTAGTTATCTATTGCCTCGGTCACTACACTCTCTGCATGGTTACTGTATATGTCCTAGTTTTTCAAGGTGTACATTATGTCAATTTCAAGCTGCATCGTCTTACTCATTTGATTCACTCCTATCGGATTATAGGTACCATCATGGCATCGTGTAGATGCGATAGTATCATATCTCCAACCTTTTTTGCAAGTCCAACCGGAACTGCATCAGACACCTGTTGTTGCATGTTGCTTATACCTCCCATGAACTCGAATCTGTCCGGGAATGTCTGTATACGGGCCGCTTCTCTCACTGAAAGTAGTCTATCTTGGGTGGGGTGAATTAGCATGGCCTTCCGGAAGTTTGTAATTGTGATTGATGGTCTGTCCATTCGGAGACGTTTATAGATCATACTATGGGCATCAAGTTTGGAATATTTTCCATCCACCTTCATCAATTTTACAGGTATGTCACTCCAATTACCGCCAGGCGGAACAGACTTTATCCTGCTTATGACAATATCTGAGTTTCTTGTAACTGTGTGGTTTAAGATCCTGCGAGATCCAACGCGTATGCGTCGCTGAAAACTGTTTTTCGATTTGTGTAGGTATGTTGTAGTGTTAGATTCTGTCTTGCCTGCCTGTATCTCGGGTAGGTCACTTAGGACATCTGTGAGTGTTGTGTATGGTAAAAGTGATGGAATGTCTCCGTGTGTACTTTCTGGTTTTTTTATCGGCATCTTGCTTCTAGAACCTACCATAAATGCACGTCGGCGCATCTGTGGCACTCCAAAATCAGCCGCGTTAAGCAACCATGCAGTAGTGTTATGGTATCCTAAACCTCGAAGTGATTCCATAAGAAACGCAATTATCTTGCCTTTATTCATGGCTAGTATTCCTGGTACGTTTTCCATCACAAATGCAGTTGGCTTGATACGTTTTACCATCTCTAGATAGTGCATGACGAGATGGTTCATAGGGTTGTCCATGCTACGCGTCATTTTGTTTTCAAGTGAAAACCCCTTACACGGTGGTCCTCCTACCATCAGATCCACAGTTGAACGTCCAGTGGTGCGACGAATGGACGAAATGATCTTCTTTTTTACATCCTCATTTGTTATGCTTCCCAAGGTGAACTCTACGTCGGGGTGGTTATGAGTATATGTTGACATTACTGCCTCATTATTATCATTTGCCGCCACTACTTGAAATCTAAGATCGTGACTACGTGCATTCATTATTCCCTGTGACATACCGCCAGGTCCAGAGAACAGATCCAGCACTGATAACTGGTGCGTCCCATTTGCTGATTTTTCCAGTTTCAATGGTACTGGTATGGTGTATCACTATTTAGATTTGTAGTACAAAATGCACTAGATCTGATAAATGACTCTATCAAACTACATCAAGTTCACTATATGAGTTTGTAACTGTTTATGGGAATCCATAATTGCTGATTTAGGGTATGGTTCTTTATCAAACTCGGTGCATGGGTGGGGAAAAGATGTCCAGATTATCCATAACACCAAACACAACAAAAGTGACCATATACTGCTATACTGCAAAATCCATTTTGAAGATACTAAAGAATCCAAAACACCTAAAATTTATCAATCGTGTTGGATATGTCAAGATCTGAGGATCAATCTGGTAAAAGTGCCAAATTCGGTGAAGCGCCACTAACTCCTTAGAAATAAATTCAAGCTGATTCGTATTGAGACTGTTGACTCTGGGATATGCTACTATAGATGGAACCGCAGACTTTGCGTCTGGTTCTGGAGTTATGGGCGAAAATTACAAGAAATTCATGGGATTGACTTTCTCAAATGTAGGCATGGGGACATATCTTGGTGAGCCAGACTCTGCCACTGATGATGCGGTAAAAAATGCTGTAAAACAGACTATTCTGTCTGGAGTTAATGTAATAGATACTGCAATAAACTATCGTGGTCAGAAAGCAGAACGCTCTGTTGGAAAGGCCATATCAGAATTAATTTCTGATGGAAAGTTATCTCGTCAGCAGATATTCGTATGTACTAAAAACGGCTATGTCACAAATGATGCAGACCAGAATTTGGGTCTTTGGGATTATGTAAAGGAAGAATTTACCTCAAAAGGTGTAATAAAACAAGGCGACATCACATCTGGATATCATTGCATGACAGTCCCATATCTTTCAGACCAGCTAGAACGCAGTTTAAAAAATCTAGATATGGATTGTATTGATCTAATGTACCTGCACAACGCTGTAGAGGGACAAATCAAGGATACGCCAAGACCACAATTCATGGAGAATCTGTATAAAGTTATTGAGATGTATGAGGAAAAACGCCGCGAAGGAAAGATTCGGTTTTATGGTATGGCTACATGGGAATGTTTTCGCGTACCCGGCGATGATCCACAACACTTGTCCCTACAGAAAGTAGTTAGCATGGCAGAGCAGATTGCAGGAAGTGAACATGGCTTTAGATTTGTCCAGCTTCCATATAACATGTATTATGACCAAGCTCTTTTGAAAAAATATCAGGATTTGAACGGCAAGGCTGTATCATTTTTAGAATGCGCGCAAAGTCTGAATGTAGGTATATTTACAAGTGTCCCATTTATGCAAGGGCGATTGTTGCAGCCCGGATCAATGCCTGAATTTGATGATAATAGCCCACCGCTCCGTGCTGTTCAGTTTATCCGTTCAACTCCAGGTGTGCTAGCACCGCTTGTGGGACAAAAATCACAGCGGCATGTATCTGAGAATATGGCCGTGATGAAGATACCGCCAATCTCAGAAGATGAGTTTTTGTCATTGATAAAAAAACTAACATCATAGTATATTATTTGGATTGATGCTAGTTTAATTTTGACATGTTTAATTTACGTTTAT
>JAPOPJ010000207.1 GCA_026712925.1 Nitrososphaerota archaeon | reverse complement strand
CTTGTATCTACAAATGCAAACGAAAAATATCTCTCACAGATATTATCTGAACATATTGGAATATCTCCAAACATATCTCATACTATAGAAAGCATGTGCAGTTCTGGAACTAGTGCAATACTTTCTGCATATTCTTACATATCATCTGGAATGGCAGATGTAATTCTAGTATCTGGTGCAGACAGATATGACAGTCCTGGCAGAGTATTACATTGGGATGATTCTAGAGGTGAATTTTTACACCCTACACACTGGGCATCACTATACACTCATGCATACAGAGAAAAACACTCCATACCCCCTGAAAATCTTGCAATAATACCAGTCAAAAACCACAAACAGGCAGCATACAACCCATACGCACTCTCAAAGAAACAATATACCATAAATGATGTAACACACTCTAAACATATAACAAACGAAATACGACTCCTTGACTGTTCTAGACCATGCACTGGAGGTGCATCAGTTCTTTTAGCCTCAAAAGATGTGTGCAAAAAAATAACTGACACACCAATATGGATGACCGGAGTAGGACAAAAAACCACTTCAGCAGGCTTTACAAAGACAAAATCATTCCACACACTAGAATCCACACAAATAGCAGCTACTACAGCACTACGCATGGCTGGACATACTCCTGATGTGATTGATGTGGCAGAAATACATGATGCATTTTCTGTATGTGAGCCAATGGCACTAGAATCAATAGGAATGACAAAAAAAGGCACTGGCACAGCTCTTGCAAAATCATTACATGACACAAATAATTTTAAGATAAACCCCCGTGGAGGATTATTAGGCTCTGGTCATCCACTAGGAGCTACAGGCATTGCACAATCTGCTGAAATATTTACACAATTATCAGGTATGGCAGGAAAAAGACAAGTAGACAATCCACAAATAGGTCTAGTCCATAATATGGCCGCAGCCGGGACTACATCAGCAGTATTAGTTATGGAGCGATGAACTTTAAATCTGAACTTAGCAAGGGAAATCTTGTCACATCCTGGTGCATATCATGTAATCATACAGTATGGCCACCATCAGAGTTTTGCGATATCTGTCTAGGGGATATAATCTGGAAGAGACCATCCATGTATGGTAAAATTGTCGAATACTCAAAGGTTGACGGGGGATATTCATGTATCATACAAATGGATGACTCTTTTACCATCCTTGGTAGAGTGGAAAACACTCCCAAAACTGACCAGAGAGTAAAACTGCATAAGTGTGGAATACGAGATGGCACTTGTTTTTTTGACATGATGCTATTATGATATGATATGACATGATGCTATTATGATATGATATGACATGATGCTATTATGATATAATGTGACCTGAATACTATTGTGTGCGAATTATACCTAAAATGACAGAAACTGTAATGATAATTACTTGTGCGTCAATCAAGGAAATTAGGCAATAGCATTCCACTAGCAAAAAGCTGTTTGTCATCATCATGATATCACAATGCAATCAGCATAATACTATCATGGCATCACTATACTGTGGTGTTAAGGTACTTTGGCAAAAATGTACGGTGTATCTACTTTTTGATCAAACGTCCAGACTGTAGGGAGTAGTATTTCATCTATTATTTCAAGGGAGTGTTTTTTGATTATATCATTCCATCCACCATTTTTAACATCCCCTGACATGCCTCGCATAGAATATGTCCCTGCAAGAACAAATATCATATCTGTATCTGATGTATTACACTCTACTGCATTTCTTATCACAGAATCTGCTAAAATATCTCCACCCATTTGAGGCAGTCCACCTATGAAAAATACCATATCATTACACTCTGTAGAAAATTTTGATGATGTGGCATCAGCACACATGCACTCAAAACCTGCCTGCGTTGACTTTGCAATATCAGACTGTAATTCCACTAGTGCTTCATCAATTTCAATACTGTATGATTTCAACCCAATCACATCTCCACAGTATGCAATGCGACCATCTCCAGAGCCTACATCTACCATACACTCACACCCAAGATTCTTTGCACAAAGTGAAACAATATATGCAGAAATAATCCATGTGGGATAAAACGGCTGGCAGCTAGAACCATGCTTTATGCTTCCAAGCCAATAAGAATTGATATCTCCTTCATATATGGTGCATGGTATTTCTGATATGTCATATTTTCTTATATCGTGGTATATGGGGTTATTTCTAGCAAAACCGTGCAGTTTTTTTAGATGGGAATCATTTATTGGAAAATGTTTTGTCATATCATTTGGAAGGAACTCTTGTATGTGGCTATTTCCATCATAAGTTTTTACAAATTCAAATTTTAGCATCCCCAGTGTTTTTCCCATTTCTATTATATCTTGGCTAATTTTTACCATAATATCCACACTATTCACTTTAATAAATTCCAACTTTACATTTAATCACTATACATTATATGATTACTAAGGTACAGAAATCATACCATATCTAATATGGTGATATGGTTAATTTTTGAAATTACCAGCACAAATCATATTATAATGTCCGATGACTTCAGAGACACTGCTTGGCAGTAGCCACCGGGATTCACAAATGAATCAAATTTTGTATTCATACTCCCAATATAATATATCTTGCCAAGCCTGAGGTGGCAAAATAGAGTTTGCTGTATACACTTCTTGAGATTATCTATTTAGTGATCTTTTTTGTGCCTGAAAATAGAGTTGTGCAACGATCTCGAAAAATAATATATTTATTCCCATGTGTACAAAAGTCATCATGGAATTACAGTTAATGTTTTTTGAGGAATATGCAGAACCACTGCGTGATTTTTTTGAGATGGACTTGGACAAGCAGAACGCTATTATCAAACTATTAAATAAAAAAGGCATGAATCTAACTGTATCTGAATTTGCAGACATTACTGGATTTACCCGCGGTTATGACAATCATGTTTTACAAGTTTTGGGGATAATGATTAGAGATTTACTTTATTCGCCAAAAGATTATCATGATGCGCTAAATATATCAAAACTACCTCAAATAGTAAAATCAAGAATGCTTGATTTTGCTGACAATCTAAATGAGACGGGAAAAAATGGACTTGCAATAAAGTATTTTATTGACGGGCATCGTGTAACTAGCCCATCTTTAGAATACATACACCATACTGTTTTTATCAATGATGTCGAAAATGATAATGATAAAATCGTTTGCCACACTCCAATTATAAATTTGGAATTTGCATTTTCTGATAAATTAGGTACTAGTAGTAATGCACAAATGTCTTTGTGGGAGCTGCAAACCTTGATAGATGATTTGAAAGGAATATATCAAGCTACTATTAATGCTACAGAAAATTTCAAAGTTAATAATCCAAAAGCTCAAATTGCTTATGAAAAGTAGTGGTAAGATTAGACCTTGAGTGCAATCTATTTCTAAACTACTGTGGAGTTTTTTACCAAACTCGGCGCTTTAACTAATCCAATCCTCTGATCTTGACATAACCATCACGGGTGATAAATTTGTGGCATTTTGGTTTCTTTAGTAACTTCAAAATGTGATTTGTTGTGTAGCAGTAACTATTCATCCTTGCTTTGTTTGGCGGTATGAATATAATAACTCCATTACAACTTTTGTTCATCCAAGTGCAGAGTTTGGCGGAACTCGTCATTTTAGTTTGCAAATTTGACAGCACCGTAGTGTTGATCAGACTTATAAGATAGTACGGTACTTAAAAGTAAGGAATTTGTTGAATAAAAGTGGCAGAGTTTGGATTTGGGCTGCAGAACAAACAAACTGGGATGCAGTCAATGCTGAGAAAATTTGGGCAGTTGACAATCCTGTAAAATCAAAAAAGATCAATAGTGGTGATATCATCATCTTCTTTGTTAAAAAGACAGGG
>JAPOPJ010000041.1 GCA_026712925.1 Nitrososphaerota archaeon | reverse complement strand
TCACACCAAGCGAGATTTTGGAGCGAATTTCTAATTATAATATTGTCATTGTGAGGAGCAGAACAACCATCACAAAGGAGATGATTGAAAAGGCCAACAAGTGTAAAATCATCGCACGTGTTGGTGTGGGTTTGGATAATGTGGATCAAGATGCGGCAAAGTCAAAAGAGATTCGGGTTATTAATGCTGTAGAGGGTGCCATGAATGCAGTGGCTGAGCTTGTATTGGGACTGATGTTGTCTCTTGCAAGGCAGACAGCGCGTGGTGATCGTGCAATACGTAATAATCAATGGTTGAAAAAAGAACTAAAGGGAACAGAGTTAAAAGGTAAATATCTAGGAATTATCGGACTTGGTAATATTGGAAAGCGCCTTGGACGGCTAGCAAGGGCACTAAACATGAACATTATTGGGTATGATGTAATTCCCATTGATGAAGAGTTCTCAAAGGAAGTCGGACTGATGAAGGCTGATTTGAATACTCTACTGCAAAGCTCTGACTATGTGTCAATTCACGTACCGCTGCTAGATTCTACATATCACTTGATTGATCAGCAGAAAATATCCCTTATGAAAAACACTGCAAAGATAATCAACACATCACGAGGTGGTGTGGTGGATGAAGGTGCACTTTATCAGGCCCTCAAAAATGGTACGTTAGGTGGTGCGGCCCTAGACGTGTTTGAAAAAGAACCCGCACTGGGAAACAGCCTTGCAGAGCTTGATAATGTCATACTTACCCCGCATATAGGGGCACAAACCAAAGAGGCACAATCCCTTGCAGCAAATGTGATTGCTGAAAAGATTGTTCAGATACTCAGGGGTATAATCTGAGCCTAGACTGGTAGTCTGGAACAAAAATAATTAAAAAAGCTTGACTGATGCGTGATGAAATGTCATCAAAGTACTTTTAACACTGCTTGGTGATTCTATATATTGTTGAATGGTTGGAGTTTGGATGTGGTGTGCTCAAAAAACCTGCTTAAAAACATGCATGGGGTAGGCTTGTTATCTGTTATACCACTTGGAATACTTGTTATGTTGATATCTGCATTTCCTGCATATGCTGAAACTGGCTCTGTAACCTATGATGGGACAACCTATGATGTTGAATATGATGTAATTTATGACATGGATGAAGTTATAGTTGCGGGTTTTGAAGTTGATCCAGATTACAAATCACTAATTATATACGTGGATGCACCTTCCTCTGGTTCCTTGAATGTAACTCTTGAAAGAAGCTTTATTGATTCTGTATCTGATGATGTGGATGCTGAGTTTCTTGTTTTAGTTGACGGGGATAGTGCAGTTTTTGAGGAAACAGAGACCACTACAGAGTATAGGGTATTGAGAATTGACGTGCCTGAAGGAGCTGATGATATTGAGATAATTGGTTCTGAGATTGGTTCTGCTAGTGATGCAACTGTGGGTATAAGTCCTGCTGATATAAGCTCGGCAGAAGTGTCTGGCCAAATAGATGTTGATACAATGTGCGGTCCTGGCACCATACTACAAGACGATGTCTGCATCTTAGAGTCTGATGAACCAGTAGAAGCAAATCCTGTTATTGATACAATGTGCGGTCCTGGCACCATACTACAAGACGATGTATGCATTGTTCCAGATATTGACTCTGAATCATCTGCTGACTCTACTACCAAAATGTCTGGTTCTGGACTTGTCTTTGGAACTGTTGGGGCCTTTATTGTAGCAGGAGCTATTGGGGGCATTCTCGGTCTGATATACAAGGCAGGCCAACGCCGCAAACAAAACTAGCAATCAAACATATCACCATTCATCACTCCGTCAAAATCAAATCCAGCGTACTGTGTACTAGTTGTATATGGAATGATGCCAAGAATCGGTGTGCTTATTGTAACTAGTGCGTACATTTTGGTGGGATCAAGCCTGATATCACCATCATCAAATTCAAAGTCTAGTGTCATAAACACATGCTGTGATTCTACAAAAACATCTGATCTAAAACTGCCATATAGTAAAGTGGATGATGATGGGTTTGTGCTAACAGAATCCACTACAAACGTGCCAAGATTGTTTGTATCATAAAATAAATCCACTTGAAAATTTTTAATGTCTGCCCATATTGGTGTTGGATTACAAAATTCTACATACCCACTGTTTGACATTGCAAAAAAGCTAAACCTTTCAACATCACCCCAACGGTATTGTAGCTGCTCTGCGGCATAGATGTTCATACCAGAGTATAGAAATGGTATTATGATAACTATTATTGCAACTATACTAATTACTGTGTGCTTGTTCATACTGTTGTAATTTTCCCGATCTCATAAAATTATGTGTTTTGAACCCGTATGGTAATTATATCATTTTCCATAAGATATTCTAGCGAACCTGCAAGTTCCTCATCTGCAATTCCACCTTCAATCCACCAGAATGCCAAGTCTTTCACCCAAGATGGAATATAGACATCATCAATATTATCCCCTGTAATCTGGATTGATACCTCTAGAATTTCCTTGTCTGCATATCTCTCAAACGCATCAAGCAGTATTCCATCTGATATACTTCCTCCTATCCAGTTGGCCACAATCGGTTTTAGGAGCTCTGGCAGACACTTTTTCCCCGAGTCAACAATCGTAAACCCTGCAGTTGTCTTTTGTCCCTCATATTCCACATCAACAAAATAATCTCCCGGCGCAAACAAGTTTTCGTTGAATGCTATTAGTGCTGGCACCGGGTTTTCATGGTTAGTGATGCTTATGGGTATTGCACTGCTACCCTTTCCAGTACTATCTCTTATGTGAACTATTGCGGGATTTCCTGTAACATTTGAAACATTAATGGTATAAAACAGCTTTTCACAATAACTATACGTGGTCTTTTCCATGACTATCTCAACTGTTGATTCTGCATTTGCTATTGGCATTCCCAGTATTGCAAAAATTGCAAAGATGCATACTGTCTTCATCTTTCTATATGTGTGGCACACTTTATAAAAATCCCAGCATCATTTTTTGGGGGATTAGTTATACTGCTTGTACTGTGTCTAGTGTACTGGAACAAGATGGTATGTATGTATGTGCCTGATTCTGGGCAGTTTACAGCGATTTTTGACATCGTTTCGATTTAGTTATTAAAGGGGATTTTGTTAGTGCCGGTATGTCAAGCTTGCAGGATAAAGTCTGGGTAAGACTATGGAAAGAAAACGCCCCAGAACTCAGAGAGCGTGTTATAAAATGGCGTAAGCAAAATGCCATAACAAGAATTGATAAACCAAGCCGTATTCAGAGGGCAAGGCGACTAGGCTACAAGGCAAAGCAGGGCATTATAGTTGTGAGAATGCGAGTTGGTACTGGAGGCATGAGAAAGCAGAGACCAACCGGCGGTAGAAGGCCAAAACACCTAGGTGTAACACGCATCAAGGCAGATGACAACATGAAAAAGGTGGCAGAAAGACGTGTGTTGGAGAGATACCCAAACATGAATCTTTTAGGTTCTTACTTTATCTACAAGGATGGCATACACTATTGGTTTGAAGTAATATTGGCAGACCCTGCACATCCACGAATTGCACAAGACAAAGAGCTCAAAAAACGCTTTGGTTCCATCGCATAAATTTAACGCACTATTGTTAGTTTCAATGCTTCTTTTTGTAGCTGTGCCTGTATCAGGTCAGTTACTATCTGACAAGACCGGGCTTTTGTACCGACTAGATGTTGAGGCAGGTGGCCACATGTTTGAAGTAGAAACCATATCCAACTTTGACATCAATGACTATTCTGTTGACGGGGAGCTAAAGCGCTTGACATTAGATATCTATAGTGGTCTAGAGGGAAATCTGGGCGAGTTGATAATACCACAGGATCTCCTAGGGGGCGACCTGCGAGTATATCTAGATGATCAAGAACTACATTCAAAGATAAAATCAAACGACAGAATTTCATTTGTCACACTCAACTTTACTGGCTCTGGAAATCATCGAATCGACATATTTGCTGATAGCTATCTTGCCATGTCCGAACCAATACAATCCGAACCAGTACAATCAGAACCAATACAATCAGATACATCTCAACTAGAAAATGGTGGTGGCTGTCTAATTGCAACTGCCGCGTTTGGTTCTGAACTTGCACCACAAGTGCAGGCACTCAGAGAAATCAGAGATGGCAAAATATTAACAACTAGTATTGGCGCAGAATTTATGACTGGATTTAATCACATATACTATACCTTTTCTCCACATGTAGCTGACTATCAGAGGGAGAATCCGCTATTCCGTGATGCAGTCAGGATTGCCATAACGCCGCTTGTGATTTCGCTTGAAGTAATGAATATAGCTGATTCAGAAAATGAAATTCTTATTTATGGCGTATTGGTAATGATGGCCAATGCTATAATGTATATTGCAGTTCCAGTAGCAGTGATGTACCATCTGAGACGGTTAATCACTCCCTGATGAGTTTTTGAACCTTGGCTTCAAGGTTTGATTGTTGGCCAAATGAAACATCTCGTAGTATTCCATTTCTGTCCACTAGTATGGTAGATGGGGTACCATTCAGCGCAAACTTTTCAAACGTCTCAGCAGAATATTCTTTTGTTTTCATATAGTCCTTGACTCTTTGTATGATTTGTTTTTTGTAATCTTCTGGTTGGGAGTCAAAATCTGGAATCTGCGGATAAATATACTCCATTATTTTCTCATGGCTTACATCACCTGATGATTTTATGAGATTGTCCATTCCAAGGGGAAATGGAATCTTGTATTGTATTTTATTCCCTTCTAATAGCTGGCCGTACGTTGATAGTGCACTTTTTGTCTCGCCTATGACTTCTCCTGTACTGGCTAACAACTTTAGATTCTCTAGAGTATTCTTGTCAAAATCTTCAAATGCAGTTGCTAGTCCGAGGACTCTCACTCCGTCATCTCTATACTTGTTGTATATGTCAATGGCATTTGGAATCGCATGCATAAAGCAACCAGGACAGTTCACTTGGAATACCTCTACTAGTATGACGTGGTCCTTTTCTTGCTCAAAGCTAGTTGGTGCTCCCTGAATCCACTCAGACACGCCCAAGCTTGGAGCTTTTTGCCCAATGACTGCGGTCATTGCTAAAAACCTGTTTTTTTCTATTAAATAGATACCTAAACTGCCATCATACACTACATGTACTATATCAAAGATATGTGGCCCGGCAGGAATACATCTAGTAGCACCCAATTAACCTAATATGGGAGACTGAAAACCTCAAAACAAAATGCAGGTTGTAACAAATGAGAGGCTCTCGCTCTTTGCTGAAATGGAGGCAAAATATGAGCAAAAAGATACTAAATACTTTGTAAAACTTTTGGATCACCCTGATTATGTAGTGCGAACTAGGGCAACATGCATACTAGTTGACTTTGGAGGCGAGGACAAGGTTCCCTACATTGCCAGGGTTTTGAAAAATGATGCCAACGAACTAGTTAGGCACGAGGCGGCATTCTCACTTGGCCAGATGTGCTATTCTAGTTCTGTCCAGCCGCTTACTGATGCTACTCTAAATGATCCCAGCATGTTTGTTAGGCACGAGGCTGCAATTGCACTAGGTGTTGTAGGAAATGGGAATGCCAGACTAGTCCTAGAAAAGGCACTAAATGATCCAGATAGACCGGTAGTTGAATCAGCAATAGTTGCACTATCTAATATTGAGTTTATGGAAAAGTTAAGTAAGAACGAAAAGTTTGCAAAGCTGACAGGTGGATGAGATGAATTTTTCGTATGGTGTTATAATTGCAGTTGGCATTCTTGTTGCAATAAGCCTCAGTTTGATTGCCGCTGACCCTGGATACCTAGAGGGGCAGCCCGAGCCCCAAAAAACCATTATGGTAGATGAGGCTCCACCAGCTCCAATGCCTGCCATAATATCACTACCTGAAGGCTCAAGTGTCCCAGGATGTGAGACAACTGATGAGTGTTTTATCCCGTATAGTGTCTCAGTAACGGTTGGCGATACTGTTACATGGACAAATGATGATACGGCGGCACACACTGTTACTAGCGGAACTTTAGATGTTGGTCCTGATGGTCTGTTTGATTCTGGCTTGTTTGTAGCAGGTGCAGTCTTTGAATTTACATTTGATGATGCAGGTGAGTATGATTATTTGTGTATCGTCCATCCGTGGATGCTCGGTAAAGTCATTGTGGAATGATTTTCCAATATCATCTGCACTTCAAATATACTTACTAGATATGACTTGATACTGATGTAACTCATCACATCCAGATGTAGCTCATCACATCCAGATGTAGCTCATCACATCCAGATGTAACTCATCACATCCAGATGTAATTTGGTGTCCTCAAAGATGTGCTAAAAATATAACAAGATCAATCATGCCGCACTTGTTGGTTTTCTTGAAACCTTGGAGACACCTTCTTGTTTTGTTATCACAAATATGTTTTCCACATATGCCTCCAATTCTTTTTCATGTGATACCAGTATGACTTGTTCTGAGTTTAACTCATCTAAAAGCTCGCGTACCTTCCCAAGCTGATTCTTTGAGAATCCATCTGTAGGTTCATCTAGTATGAGCAGATTTGACTTTATCAAGTCTGTCTCTTTTCTTATCAGTGAGTTAAGTGTAAGTCTGTATGCTAAGGCAATGCTGGTCTTTTCGCCTCCTGATAGATGTTTTAACTCCTGCTCATATCCATCTTGACTAATTGTAGGTGTAAAGTCTTCATCAATTCTAGATTCCTTGGTAGAGTCTTCAACTAGAATCGAATACCACCTGCGGTATGTTACATTAAAATTTTGCAGTATTGCAAGCAGTACCTGTCGCTCAATCTCTATTATGGCAGGAATAAAGTAACTAATCACCCATTCACGACATTCTGATATTTTGGTAAATTCGTCTTGCAGTTTTTTGTATTCTGAAATCATTTCCATATTTTTCTGGATTTTTGACTCTTCATTTGACTTTCTCTCTTTTTTTTGTGCTAGGCTTGCCTCTAATTTTGTAACATCACTCATGAGCTGCTCTACATGTGCTCGTTTTTTGAGAATTTGCTCATCTAGTCCCTCAAATTCATCAGATTTTTGTAGTTTTATTAGCTCTTCCTCTTCTTCTGAGATAAGTTTAAGGCGTTCCTCCTTTAGCCTCTTGTTTTCTTCAATACTATTTTCTATTCCTTTTTTTGACTTTGTAATTTCGTCTTTCTGCCTACTGATACCCTCATAATGAATTAACTCGTCTCTAATTCCTGATAATGTCTTGATGGGGTCTTGACCATATCGCTTGTCTGCATTTTCCTGCTCGAGTCTAGAAATGTCTGCTAAAACTTTGGCCAGTCTTGGCTTTTTTTCCTCCAATTCTATAATTACTGTGATCTCATTTTTAATTCTCTCCATATCCATATCACATGATTCTGTTTTCTTTTTAACGTCTTCTAGACTTTTTTCAGTTTTGGCAATTGAATCTTCTATTGTCTTTACATCATATTTTAGTACATCTGATTTCTTTTTTCTACCTTCAACTAGTTCGTGGTGGTGTGCCTCTTCGATTTTCTGCTTGCATGTGGGACATATACTACCAAGGCGAGAGAACTTTGCAATCTCTTCATCTAACCTGCTTGCCTCTGTTTGCTTTTGTATCTTTTGGTCTCTTGCATCATTTCTTTCTACTTTTAATTTTTCTAAAACATCTTTGTGGGAATCATACTGTCTTTGTAGTTCCGAGAGTGTACTTTTCATACTAGTTAAATCCCCTGTAGTTTCACTCAACTTTCCTTCGAGATTTGAGATTTCGGCATTTATCATTGATTTTTTTCCATTACAACTGGCAAGCTCACTAGATATTTTTTGAAATCTGGCAATCTCTTCTTGCAATTCTACAACATTTTTTGTAGTGTCTGGTTTTTCCACCTTGGTTAATTCAAAAAATTTCGAGGTCTTTTCATCAAGATCTTTTGTCATTTTGTCGTGTCGTGCATTTGCCTCTTTGACTTCTCTTTTGGCATCATTTACTCTAGTCTTTTTTGCTTCAATTTGTACCATGATTTGACTTTTTTTCTTGTCTTTTTCTAATAGTGTATTTAATTCTGAATGTGATAAAGCATGTGCTGTTTTGTGCTCTTTTTTTTCGCCTTCTATGTGTTTTATATTATCATCAAGTTCGGTAACTGCTTTTTGCGCTATTTTGTTTTCATTTTCTAGTGTTTCAATATCGCCGAATCTACCCTTTAGCATTGCCATTTTATATTTTATATCATCTGAAAGTTCCTTGGCATTTGCCGCAGCTGTACTATACTCTTCAATCCCAAATGCTTTTCTGACTGTCTCTAGGCGTTTTTTAGAGTCTTCAAGTACATCTTTCATGGCATCTTGTGGGGTAAATACAGCATACCTGAATATCCTGCTTTCTGCCTTTGGGTCATTAGGCTCATTAAATTTTAGTATTTGCAATACCTTTTGCTTTAATTCTGATGGGGATAGTGGCAACTTTTCTCCATTTATTACCATCCAAGAGTTTTTTGGGTCCTGTCCTATTTTTTCGTTTTTTCTGTGCAATGCCCTTCGAATTTCGTATTTTGTATTATCCACTGTAAACTCTAGTATGACATAGCCAGAGGATGATTTTTTTGCCAGTAATGATTCAGCCTTTTGTGAACCCAGCCCAAACAGGGCAAACTCTATTGCCATTAGGATGCTGGATTTTCCAGAACCAATGTCCCCTTCAAATAAGGTTATCCCTTTGAGAAATTCTATCTCTTCATATGCAAAACTCCTAATATTTTTCATAATGATAGAGTTGAGTATCATATCAATCCACCTCTAGTGTTGCTAGGGATTCAATTTTTACCCTTTCTAGATATTCATTTTTTTTCTCATTTACAAGCTGAGCTTGTCCTAGCTGTCGTAGTAGTTTTTTTGCAAGATTAACTCCTTCATCATTTAAAAGTTTTTTTTGTGAAAATCGAAGCTGTCCAACATTTTCTTTGAATACATTTGATTCTATCTCATCTCTACTATTCCCTGTAGCACCTGTAATGGTGTACTCTTTTGATGTGAGACTATTCCTTGAAATATTTACTGCAAGTGCACCTGACTTTACAAGATGATCCCTGACATTTGAGGTGTTTACATCAGATGTCTTTCCTGTAGTCATTTCACCTCGTATCTTTACAATTACAATCTTTTCTGCTGAATCAGAATCCGTTGTTTTTTCCTGTAACTCTTGATTTACTGATTCAGATTTTCTGTTATCTGCATCAATCTCTATTATATTGTATGTAGTATTTGTTATGGGGATAAACTCTACATTTCTTATTGTCTGCTCAAACTCTACCATAACAAATCCTCGTTTCTGTCCTTTGGCATTTTCCTCTAGGTCTGCATGATACCCTGCAAACGGTGTGCCAGGATATACTACATGGGGATAGTCTGAAAATTTCTGATGATTAAATTTGTGCAAGTGTCCCCCTGCATAGTATGCAAATTTTTTTGGAAGTAGTGAAAGTGGCATATAGTCCCCACTAGCGCCATATTCTACCTTCATGTCTGAAATTGCGCCATGAAATAAAAATATTTTAAAGCCCTGCTCTGATTCCAGTGATTGCCTATCAAGCACTTCATACCAGTCTCTATCTTTTCCCACCTTGAGTCCTGCTAGTCCTGTGATTTTTACACCTGTTGCTTTATCAGTTATAAATTCTAAATGTATTATCCCATCATCTGTACTGGTAGCTTGAGTTACTTTGGTGATGTATCCAATCTCTGCTAGCAAGTCGATGACAGAATTTGAGACTGGTGAAAAATCGTGACTCCCATACACTACATAAACTGGGATATTTTCTTCATACAATTTGCGGAACATGGAAAAGGCAAACTTTTGAACACTCATCTCTGGTATGTTGACGTGAAATATATCACCTGGCATCAGTACAAAGTCTACCTTGCGAGAGATACATTCATTTATTATTTTGCTAAAGACATCTCGCTCTATTTTTTGAAGTGCCTCTTGTTTTTGAAATCCCAAGTGAATGTCTGAGATGTGTGCAAATCTTATTTAAAACACCCTTGTCTTGCCCGGCTTGGTGATATATTGCTGTCTTGATTTTACCACGTCCTCAAATAGCGGGATTTTGACTGGCATGGCAAAGGGGACAAAAATGCTGGTAATTATTGCCTCTCCCTTGTCAAGACTTGCTATATTTTTATCATCTTCTGAAAGATCCTGTGATGCTGATGCAATGATTGCTTCGCGTTCTTGCTTCATCTCGTTTCCTAGAATTATTTTTGTATTCATGTTTGCAAGTATTGTCTTTGGAATGACGCTACTTAGCTGAGTTATTGCTGTAAGGCCGACTTTGAATTTTCTACCTTCCTTTGCAATTGTTGCATAAATGTTGTCATTTTTTGATGTAAGAACATCCTCACCAATTACACGTGGTGCTTCTTCAATTACAATGGTGGCAACAGGCATTCTATCAAGCTCTCCTGTAGTTTTGGCATCTTTGTATTTTTGCAACAGGCCAGTTGCAATTATATTTCCTACTAGTAACTCTGCAACATCTCCTAGTCTAGATGTATCTAGTACAACAACTCTTCCATCAGAAATGTGCTGGATTATATCATTTACAGTATCTATACCTCTAGTTGTAGACTCAAAGACCTCATGACGTGAGTATATTCTACCTTCCTCGTCTTTTTCTAGACTCAACATCAGGCGTAATTTTCTCTGAACAACCATCATTGTAGATACGGCAGTCTCACCTTGTCTTCTGCTATCTCCATTCATTTCTAGTGCAGTCGGGTCTGTTAGCATCATTTCAGTAATCCAGTTGGCTCTCTTGTTCCTGTATGCAGTCATGATTGCTTGTATCTGCGCGTCAGAAAAGTCTACAATTCCCTCAAAGTGTTCTGGCTTGATTGACTGTAAGTTGATAGTAAGTCTGCTTGCACCAGCAGGCGGATTTGACGGGGAATAGTACACTAGGTTGCTTCTTGCATTTGGATGATCCTTGAGTCCGAGGGTATTTCTTCCAAAATACTCGTCATGTGCATCTAGTACTAGAGCACCAACTTTGTTTGTATCAAGCATGTGCCATAGTATGGTTTTCACTAGATTTGACTTTCCACGTCCAGTAGTTGCAGGTATGAGGACATGGTGCGAAAACACGTCTTGTGCGGGAAGCCACACTTGGGCTTCTTTTATCACTTTACTGCCACTGCGTATGTACCCGACAAATATTTGGTCGTCTTCTTTTTGCAGAAATGACAAGTCATCATTAGTTATGAGTCTTAATTTGTTGAAAAATGGTGGAAGGGACTTTGGTATGTTTACATCGCCATTTTCTCTGTATATTCGTGCAAGCGGCTTGATTCTTGCAAGTACATAATTTACAAACTCTGGCTCATAAAATTGGGCATCTACAACTCCTTGCTCCATATTTACACCTGACATCATCTGCTGCATCCTGTCTTGAATTTGCGAGCCATACTGTAGTGCAAATACTTGTAAAACCAGATATGTGCCGTTCTCTTCTGATACTATGATATCGCCTATCTCTAGGTCAGTGCCTGACTTTTGGCGAATTATAATATCTCCGAATTTTCCCCCTACTACTTGGCCTACAACCAAACCGTCATCCATCAACTACTCACCTTGTTTAGAACATCATGCGTATTCAAGCTTGCAATATACTTTTGGAATTTCTTCCATTCTGGCTTTTTGAGCATCTCTGAGAGAACAAAACCACGGTACATGTTAATTTCATCCAAACGGACTTGTGCAAATCTGTCTGCATCTATTGCGCCATACGGATAACCAATCATGGCTACATCCTGTGAGTTTGCCACTATACTATACATGATGGAGTTTA
>JAPOPJ010000042.1 GCA_026712925.1 Nitrososphaerota archaeon | reverse complement strand
TGGATCAGTCACATCAATTATCTGCACTCCATCATCATCATACCCTGTCACAGCAACATACGTTTTACTATTTATCACAAATGATGTGATTCCCCAAGCACCGTTAAGCTCAAGGGAAGTAGTATCAGCAATAGAGTCTGTAGCTGTTATGTTACTTGGATCAGTCACATCAATTATCTGCACTCCATCATCATCATAACTTGCCACAGCAACATACGTTTTACTATTTATCACAAATGATGTGATTCCAATTGCATTGTCAAGCACAAGTGAACTAGTATCATCAATAGAATCTGTAGCTGTTATGTCCATGGTCTGTGCAAATACGCCGTCAATTGTTATACCAAAAGTTAACACCATGAATGTTACAGCAAGCCCCATTATCCATACAATGGGAGGGGATCTAACTATTTCACAATTCATGGCCCAATGTTGTAACATTTAGTTTAATCCCCGTGAGTCTTTTGTTTACCGACATGTTCATTATTTTATTAATAATCACATATAAATTAATAATTATTATTTAAATTACTAAAATTATTAATAAATTAAGTAACCAGTTTTACAAGTCTGTTGCATAAATTGTCACAGTATATCTAAAAAAAGTCACATCTTTGCCACATTCCTCGTTAGTCCCTGGCATTGTCACTCCTCATGCCACCTGTTATACAAAGCAACCCAGAGTTTTATCTCTTGAACCATGTTTTCCCAATTGTGAGAATGCGTGTGATCTCCAAATATTCTTTTGAACGCCGATATGATTATCTCAATTAACCATCTTCTGTTGTAACCGACTTTACTCTTCCACAATCTGCGGTTTTCTTCTCGTTCTTCTTTGTCCATGTTGCCTATGTTGGTCTCTGGACTGCCTCTGAGTTGATCTCGTACCTTTTCACCCCATCTTCATTTTAGTGACAAATAGACTCGGTTCTTTACCAAATTCGGATCTTGGATGGACAAAAGATACCAAAGAGTTTAGCGTATCCATAATACAAAACGATACAAGAATGACTAGTTACTGATACGTACCAAAACCCATTTTGAAGATGCTAAATAATCCAAAACGTCTCAAATTTCTTATAAAAGACAGACATGTCAAGGTCAAGGGCTCAAAAGTGCAGAATTTGGTAGAGAACCCACTATCAGAATATCTTAGAATGGCAAAATATAACATTGAGATCTTTGTGTTTTTTCAGATCATTTTATTCTAAAATTTTTGTTTGAAAGTTTAGTCATCCCACTTGCTTGGGATTTTGGGCTCTGTGTATTTTGTCTTCCAGCCAAAGTTTTTTCTTGTCCTCTCACTGTCTGGAAATGAGTACCATCTTAGCTTTCTAAACAGATTCTTCTTGTCGATTTCATCGGTATGGTGTATTTTTTTAGCAACTGCATCTAATCTGGTTGCATGAGTTTGGTATGCTTTCTCAAAGTCAAATCTACAGGATGTGCATGTTGGTCTGTTGTGGTTTCGCCACATGCTTTTTGCCAAGTCATAGTCATCGCGGTGTGCTGGACTTATCGTATCAAGGTAAATGTCCTCAAATATTCCTGCTAGTAGTATGGTATGTCTTGATGGTCTGATTCCCTCTCTTCCATATTTGAGAGTTCTAAGTATGTCAAACCGCGAGTCGGCTGTAAATTCTGCGGCAGTCCATTGTACTACAGAATCAATTTCATCTCTGGATTCTTGTCGTTCTTCTAGTATTGTCATAATTTCCTTCCTGCCTTTGGCAGTTGCACCATAGAATCCGTATCGCGTCTTTGTTAGAAGACCTGAGTCTATAAGCTGGTTTATGGCAACAGATGTGGCTCCCTTTGTCCATCCTAACATGTCTGCTATATTTTTGAGGCTGGTCTCGTTCTTGCCGCAAACTATTAGAATTTTATCAATCTGCTTCATATTAGATTATTATATTATATAATGATTTAAGCCTATAGATTATATACATATATAATTAGTTAAATACATGTTCTGCGCATGTGTGATGTGTTCATACGCAAGGCATATTCTGGTCTAGAGTTTGCAGGTAACAGCTGCATTTTATCGTTGCATGTTGTAGGCACAATGCCAGATAAGATGGCAGACACGATGGCAGGAACTGTGGTAGACACAGTGACGGGCAGGCTACACATGTATGTGATGATTCTAGACAGTTTAATAGAATGGGTGAAAATCAACATCTCTGCAATATATCCAAAGTATAATGTTACATCATGTGTAGTCTCTGAGGGGATATGCAGACATGTAGTACTCCCGGAGGAAACACCATGATAGAATCACCACCAGTTGAGGGCAAGCTTTTTTGTATGCATGTTGCAAGAGACGTTTGTGATCTTGTTGAGATCATGATGCACAAAAAGATCTTTTACAAGACAGCGCTTGCAAATAGTATTTCTGGGAAGAACCGATTTGCAAAGCTATTAGAATATTATTCGTGCAAAAATTGTTTTACATCAATCATGGAAAAGACCACTCAAAGTAAAAATGCAGATGCATGCAAGGATAGCAAATACAAGATAGTAGGCATTAGAAATTCGTATAGGCGCGCCTTTTGTGTTAGTGAAGGATATTCAGAGTCATATCATACTATACGAGATGAAATTGATTCTGTCATGGGATCAGGTTATGTCATTGATATGTATGGGGTGAGATTATCGTGGTATGTGGCGTACAGTATTGCATATTCAGAGTACTACTGCATGTTAAATGGAATGTGGCCTAAGGGGGATTCTCTCAAACCGTGGGAGAGTGGCTGGTTTGCATGCCAGAACTTGTCAGTAAAGCGTGCGTTGGGTAGGCTGGCTAGGAGCAAGCTAGCTTCATTGAATTATGGGCAAGGTCATAAATTCCACCGTAGGTTTGGCATATTTCCAAGCAGTATGACGGGCAATGCATGTACAGGATGTGGTGTATGCATGGAGGATGCAAGATGCAGTATGTGTAGGTTTTGCAAAATTCCTCAGAAAAGATCCAGTGCACGTGCTAGGGCAGGCATAAGCAGATTGGCAAGAAGAAACTTGGCAAGAAAGAATCTGAGAGCAGAGCAGTTTGAGAATGAGAGTAAAAATGCCGTGATATCTGAAATGATTGGAGCCAAGGGATGGGGTGAGGCCCTCTCTGAACTCAGCGAGGACTATGGGCGAGTTGAGTCAGCCCGATTGATGGGTGTTGTGGACACAAATGATGCCATGTAGTGCCTAGTACAGTGCATAGATATGTGAAAAATACATGTGAAATTCTGACATCATATTTTTTATGATAACTTTTTATCTTACCCCATCCCAAGGTATTGTGAGAGGTTCAATCGGAAAGATTCATTCCGATTTGGGGGAGAGCCCCGAAAGTGAATTTGGTCTTCGAGACCTAGCTATTCACACCTCTCACCTACTATCTAGATGTTATTTTTCAAGTATATGTTATTCTTGGCAGATGTTTGTACCTAGGACAAACACCCACTACTCTTCTCAAATTGGCTGGACGGATATTGTTCATCATGTCATTTTATAATATCGCTATTGTGTTTTTACAACAGTAATATTGTACATGTTTTATTGTTGTTATTTTATAACAAGATATATTTTCTCATATTTAATAACATAATATATATAATATTCTAAATAATGGAATGTAACTATATTCTAATGTATAGTGCCTTGAGTGAGTGGTTTTTGCGGCAGTCACAAATGTTATCTGCACGGCCTTGAGCGTATCAAAAAGCTGTACAATTCCATGATGTGGATAGTGCAATGTATCATATAATTATGTAGCAAAATCATGACAAGTTTAATGTATTTGGGAATATCATACTATGATGTAAAATATATGTAACACTTGCAAGTGAGACTTGGAAAATTATATCTGGTTTTTCAAATTATTCAAGAGATAATCAAGATCATTCCTGTGAGTTCAAGTTATCATGATGTATTTAGATTAATACAGAATTACCATTATACATTCTGACTATCTTTGGTACTTTCCACTTTATTGTATTTGGCAACAAATTTCATCAGATCTTGTCTATCCCACAAAATAATCCCTGTCTTGTCTGCAAGATCCCTTGCACCTTTTGTGTATAGTGTGTTGGTAATTACTGCTCCAACATCCGTATTATAATATGCCTTTGCTCCATATGCCTCTTGTACCGCACTGTTTGAAACTTTGCTGTCAATTGAGTACCTCTTGACCTGAATTACTAAACTTTTGCCATCCTTTTCTGCAAGTATGTCTCCTCCCTGATCTCCGCTTTTCCCAGTGACTTCAACTCCTGTATATCCATCATGTTTGAGTATTTCAGCAACAAACTCTTGGAATGCATGTCCATCTAGTCTGTCTGCATGAAATATACTCATCTTTTCATCTTGTATTGTGGTCTTGTTTTTTTGTGTCAAGTTTTTAGAAGTGTTTGTTTTTGACATTTCATAATTAATCAATTCTCTTAACTTTCTTTTATCAACTTTTTTCATAATGATGTGGCCTTCAACTATCTCTTGTGTAAATACATCCCTTGCATTTTTATCTGCATCCGGGTATGATGTAGCAAAGTGCTGTACCACATTTTGTAGTGTTTTTGGTTTGTTAAATCCCTTCCAGAATGTATCTACAAACTTTGCATCTGTGATGGTATGATCCTCCTTAATGTCTGGCATGCTATATCCACCCGGCCTTGCTGTTTATTATAACCATATCTTGAGTCTTATCATATACGATTATTCTGTTCCCAAACATCTTTTTTACTTTAAATATGGAAAATCTATTGTTGCTCGAACCACTCCATTTTTTGAACTTTGCCAAGTTTGGGTCTGATTGAATCACCCTACGAACCTCGGGATCATCCTTATCTAATGGCTTTAGCGTCCTGCATGTGGTACAGTTCTCTCCATCAAGGCAGTCGTTACTATATGTCTGTCTACAGAACATACATCTAGACGTATCGGCTTGACAGTGTTTCTTGTCGCATATTGCGCATGTGTTAATGTCGTTGGGACATAACTGCAAATTACACTCTATGCAACGAAAAGAGTCTTTACTACATAATCGCTTTTGGCATTTACTACATGTACTTATCGAGTCCTCACAGATTCTAACATGGCATATTTGGCAACTATCTGAGCAAAAATAGCATGATTTCTTGGCGCAATGAGGGCAAATAGATAAATGTGAACTACAGGTAGCCTCTGAGCAAAAATTACATTCTGTAATGCAGTCTGAGCACGAGCCCTCTCTGCAGATGTAGCAGGGGCTAAGCTCACCACTACACGAATCACACAAATCCTTTTGACACTTTATGCAATGTCTTGTACAGTGCTCGCAGCTTAGATGTGAATTGATGCATAGATGTGCTACATCTAGTGAATTTCCACATATGTCGCACGGTATGATAAATGATTCAGTAGGATCCACAAAGACACCATTTGCCTTTTTGCTTGATGTATTATTCTTAAACTCCAAACTACACTGAGAAGAATTAAAAGAGTACACCTGTGCTGCAATTAATACCAGTTCTACTACTGGGCGGTATCTTTTCTCAGTCTGTTCTATCTGGGAGTTCTTGTCACTGGTTAGTCGCTCAATCTGTCTTGTTGCATTTTCCTCGTCTTTTTTGATTCTATTCTCTAACTTGTGTTTTTGTAGCATGTGCTTTTCTCTTGACTGCGGTGTTCGTGCATTTGCAATCTTTTTGTTAAATTTCCCAAGCTTGAATTTTTGTAGTTTCAAGTCTGAATTGATGTCAGCTATTCGACGTTCATACGTCTGCATTATCGAATTTATATCAGCAAGTCTATTCTCAGCAGTCATATCTGCATGTTTTTGCGCAAGGGTCTGCATCTCAAAACTCAAAAACTCTGTTGCTCTACTGTATGATTTATCGATTCGTCGATCATCTTTTTGGTGTTCCATATTTTTTGATGCATGATCTGATGTATGGTTTTGTGTATGATTCGGTGTTTGATTCGGTGTTTGGTCTGCCTGTATTTCAGATGTACACTCTAAAACATCTAGACTCTCTAGATCAATGTCTACCCATTTTAGCATGGCGGCACGATTTATACTCTTTATGGTAATGTTAAAGTGAAATCTGACGGCAGTTCTAACTTTTTCTTGATAGTCTAACAACTCTGCCTTGCAGTTATGCACTTGGATTGATTTTAAAACATCTCTTGGATTAGAAACTCGTCTCTCTAGTACTCCTTTAACCACTGGTGCCTGTTTTTTAATCTCGCCTAGGACAACTGACAAAAAATTACTGCCTGGCACGACTAGCTCACAAGAGTGGGTATCTGCCACATCGTGGTCAAATGTGATTCTCTTGGATATGCCTCCAAATGCCTGCTCAAAGTGCTTTGGTATTTCAACATAGTACAGCCTGTCAGATTCTTGCACCTTTGCTCCTATCTTTTTTAAAAAATCAAGCGAGATTTCCCTTGAAAGTCTCAAAATCTGTTCGTCATCCATCTTGTTTCATTGCCGACAAATCAAAGTTTGCAAATACGTCATGATCAAACTCTATAATGGTATCGTGCAGGTCTTTTTTGTTTTTAATCAGCTTGTCTCCGATTGCCGAGAATTTATTCTTCCTGCTTGTTTTGGTGGTTGCACCCATGTATGACTCAAAGATCTCAGTTGGAAGACTTTCAAAGCCGTCATCTTCAAACAAAAGATCCAGATCCCCTATTGTCATTTTGAACAAATTTATCTTGTCAAATAGCATTCCTAATACATATTCGTCAATACTGCCTACAATTGCCATGTTGTGTATGTGGACATTCTCTTCTTGGCCGATTCTGTGTACTCGTCCTACTCTTTGCTCTACTCTCATGGGATTCCACGGCAGATCATAATTGACTATTCTACTACAAAACTGAAAATTTTGGCCTTCTCCTCCTGCTTCTGTAGATACCATGATTGGCGTGTCGCGTTTGAATTTGCGTACTGCGGCATCACGATAACCAGTAGACATTGCACCGTTAAATTTCACTGACTCTATTCCAATTTTGTTTAACGAGTCAGTGATATAGTCCTGACTGTCTCTAAATTCGGTAAATATCAAAAACTTGTCTTCATTATTCTCCTTGACAATTTCCTGCAGGCACTCCATTTTAGAGTCAATCTTAATTCTTCTTGCCTGTTCTAGGATTGATTCTAGTTCTTCTATATAGCTTGGAAACTTGCCAAGCTTGTTGCGTATTGCGCCTTGCAGTGCTGCTGAGCTACTGGAAATCTGCCTCTGTAGAGTCATTAGTGGAAGGATAAAGTTCTTTCCTGTTTTTTCTTCATTCCACAACATGCGCACAAAGTCTGTGGCAGAGTAGTATAGGTTAATCTCGTCTTCAGTAGGATGTAACATGTGTGTTTTTGGAATCCTGTCAGTAAACTGGATGTAACTCCTCACCTCATCACGTGTGGTTCTGATCATAACCTGTTTTAGCATGTCTTGCAGATCTGCATTTCTTGCAGGAATGATTTTTTGCGCTTTTTTGTCACTTGTAAAAGTTGATGCAAACTCTGCCCAAGATCCCAGTAAGCCTGGCCTGATCAAATCTGAGAGATTGTAAAGCTCTCGCAGATTGTTTTGAATTGGAGTTGCAGAAAGCAGGAATATGAATTTTTTTTGCAGTTCTTTTACAAATTTGTGTGCTTTGGTTGATTCGTTTTTTAGTCTGTGTGCTTCGTCTATTAACACTACATCCCATTCTATTTGTTTTAGTATGTGGGCATTTTTTGGCTGTATGGCAGAGGACAGTGATGAAATCAGCATGCTGTGCTTGTCATACCCTTTGAATCTTGAATCGTCTTTGTTAGTGACAAAGTCAAGCTCGAATTTTGTACCTAATTCTTCTTGCCATTGAGTTCGGAGTGCTGGCGGTGTCAGGATCAGCGCATTATGTATCATACCTGTTGTAAAGTATTCCTTTAACAAAATTCCGGCCTCTATTGTCTTTCCCAAACCTACCTCGTCTGCAAGCAAGACGCGCCCGTTAAGGTCAAATTTTACTCGGTGTGCTGCCATGATTTGGTGCTCAAAGATTGAGATCTTGGATTTTAGGGAATTTTGAATTGTCAGGTTACGTGTTTGTTGCGCATTGATTATCTCATGTGCCTTGAGGATATTCTCTAGGTCTTTGGGCTCGTCAAAAATCAGTTTTCTAATCTTGTTTTTTACACCAAAAGTATCTACAAATCTCATATCTGCTATACTGTTATAGTTTCCATCTGAAGGCTCTATCATGTCAGAATACACATTGGTTCCTCTTATTTTTCACTTTTACAATTAGTCTAGTTTTGGGTTTCTTATTTTGATGTGGTGTTTTTTCTCTCAAGCACATCCCCACTCTGAACTGAATTGATGTGCTACACATTTTTGTATTTTGTTCTGTTTCTGATTTTCCGTACATGGTATGGTTTTGATTTGTATCATAATATCTGCTGTTTTGTTTAAAGTGCACATGACACTAAAAGTTTGGCAATGCTCTTAAGTTTTTAATTGCTATTCCATGCTGGGCAAACCACACCCTACAAACCATACCCGACAAACTATGTTGAACAAACTATGTTGAACAACCTCGAATCATATTCTTATTTTTGCTCTAGGTTTGAGTGTTTGTGGTAATATGCGAAGATGTGATGATGTCATTATCTAATGATATCATTATCTAATGGCATTACATGAATCTGTCAGAGTTTGTTGAGAATTTGAATCACAGGTGATAAAAATAACCTCGCATATATGCTGGATTCTCTAGTCTTTGCGCTGTCTGACTACTTTTTTGTGTATGTCTCTGCTAAACTCTATTCTTCTATTTAGCATCTTTTTGAGTTCATCGACATCTGGTAGGTTGGGGTTGATTGCCGATGCTTTTTCAAGCATGTCTGATGCTTCTTGTATTTTATCCAAAAAGTATAGCAGTCTGCTCTTGTTGTACATGCCTGATGCAGAGTTTGGCTCTAACTCTAGTGCAATATCATAACATGCTATTGCATCATCATATTTGTTCAAGTATGATAGTATATCACCCTTGGAGATGTATGCTGAGGCTTGCTTTGGCATGAGTCGTATTACTCCTTCAAAGCACTCTAATGCCTCCTGATTTTTGCCTGTCTGTTCTAGTATGAGGCCTTTATTGTACATGGCATCAGCATCATCCGGGTATGACTCTAGCTCCATGTCATAGCAGTGTATGGCATCTGTTGCCCGTTCATGCATCCTGGTCATATCATAACAGTCAGAGAGTATCACGCCCTTGGCAAACCATGCATGATGGTAACTGGGATCCAGCTCTAGTACTTTGTCAATGTATGCAATGGCTTTGTCAGGGTTGCCTAGCATGTAGTGTGCATAGGCTATTTTGTAATATCCCCACGGAGCCATATTGTCTAATGCCATAATGTCTGTTTTGTTGTACCATTTCAGCGCATCTTTCATCTGTCCAAGATTACTAAATATCTCTGCCTTTCCCATACATGCCCATGGTGAGTTAGGGTCTGCCTCAAGTGCAAGTTCATAGAAATGCATGGATTCTTTGTACTTTTTTTCTGAGGATAAGCGGGCGGCTTTCTCAATTAATGTCTCTGACATGAACTATATACAAGAATTGAAATATTATAACCCTACCTTTACTGTCAATCTTTGTCATATATCATAAATTGTTGGATTACTGGATGAATCATATCTGTAAATGGGTATTGTAACAGCTTGATTTTCTAAAGATGTGTGTGTAATTTAGACTAAAACCACAAATCACACATCAAATCTGACATGGAACTTTGAGACAGTACATATTTTGCCATTACTAGTATCATGTCTGCCTAATCCTGTAGCACCAAATTATGAGATTGAAAATAATTTATTATGCCACATCTACACTATACCTAGCATGGAAGATAATGAAGCTCATAACAAGATTATGAAAGATATTGAAGAATCTGTCAAAGAATATAATGAGTATGAAGAAATAGTCATACGCGTAACCCGTATTCAAATCAAAAATGAATCCAACGGACAACGAATATTTATCTGGTCAGATAATATAATGTCAACAAATATGGTGGGTGCACTGTGTATGAACCTCAGTATGGCGTGGATGAATGCCAAATATGATGTTGGTGAATGTATGTCTGAATACTTTTTACCAGATGTGGACTCTACAATGTAAGTGTTGTAGTGCTCTTTTAATGATGTGGAATTAACCACCACCAATATATCCCAAACACAACCTTTTACTATTACAATCCCATGGACTGATATTCTCACAATTCTGATTATTTCTCTAGAGTCACACGTAATTTGGAACTTTGAGTTTGGCAAGCATCACATACTATAATTTGCGCAGTAGAGTGAATCTTGCCTTGTCTGGTTCTATATCCTCATGCATGTCAACATTACTGATTATCTTGACTTTATAGTTCAGCCATCGTTTGTACATATCTCGATATCTTGATTTACCGTCTATCTTATCTTCGGATTCTGCAAACAATTCGCAGTTCATGATATATTTTCTAGCTACTCTATACATCTCAGATACACCACTATCTAGCGTGGCATCATCTAGGTAGTTTAGCAATCCATGTGTGAATACAAAGTCAACTGACGAGTCCTCAAAAGGCAATGATGTAATGTCTCCCTTCTCAAAGATGCAATTTGCACAATGCTTTTTTGCAATGCTTAGCGCACTGTCATTGAGGTCTATTCCATAAACCTTGACTGTATCTGTAAAAAGCCTCAGGTCAATTCCGGTACCGCAACCTATCTCAAGTACGCTTGAGCACCCAAGTGATTCTGCTAGGCCCTTGACATATCCTGCAAACTCTGCATTATACCTTGACTCGTTTTTCTCTGCATATATATCCCAGAACTCTTTGTCATACTCCACAGTCTAAATAATACATAAAGCCCGTATTTGACTATGTTGTTTGGTTATCTTGTTTGGCAATTATCACACTTGCATGGCATTAGTTTTGTGTCAAATGTACAATCGTGTGGGCCTTCGGATTTACAGTCAGTTGGAATATTCTGCATGCATTCGTCATGACGACCCTTTTTGCAGAACCAGCAGATTTCTTGCGCGCCTCCGGGTATGCATGATTCCATAACTCTTCTAGCGTGATGGCGTGTAAAAACCTTGACTCGTCATACAATCATTTTATTCATATATTATAGGCCAGTCTACACATGCCAAATCATAATGAAATATCTGTACAAGTTAAATAAATTTCAGCCATGGCCGGAACGCCTCATCCTTACCCATGACTACATCAGAAAATGATTTTTGTAGTGACTTTGTAATGTTTCCCATTTTTCCATTACCGATTTTTATATTGTCCACCTGCGTGACTGATTTTACCTCTGCTGCTGTACCTGTCATGAATATCTCATCTGCTAAATATAGATCGTCTCTTTCGAGATTCTTCTCTAGTACCAGCTCATCATTTGCATCTATAATTTGTATTACACTATCTCTTGTTATCCCATCAAGGCAACCTGCCGAGAGCGGCGGAGTCAATATCACGCCGTCCTTTACTACAAAGATGTTCTCAGCACTTCCCTCTGCTACTTTGCCATGTGTGTTTAGCATGATTGCCTCATCATATCCATTTTCCAAAGCTTCCACTCTTGCAAGCGCTGCGTTGGAATAGTTTGCAGCAGACTTTGCCTGCATGGGCTGTGATCTAGAATCTATCTTGGTCCAACTTGAGACCTTGCACTTTGCACCTGAGAACTTGCCAGCCTTTGACTCACCCATCTTCCACTCCCAGCATGAGATGGATACATCCACTTTGTTCTGTGTAGGTGTAAGGCCCATGGTGCCATATCCATAGTATGCAATAGGTCTGATGTAGCATTCCTCAAGGCCATTTGCCTTTACTGTCTTGATCACACCATCAGAAATCTGTTTTTTCGTATATCTCATCTTCATAGAGTATAGCATTGCTGATTTGAATAGTCTCTCAATGTGCTCATCAAGTCTGAATATTGCTGGGCCATCTGGCGTGTTGTAACACCTTATCCCCTCAAAGATGGATGTTGAATAGTGTAGTGCATGTGTCAGTATATGGACCTTGGCATCTTTGAATGGAACAAGTTTGCCGTTCATCCAAATCTTACCCGTTTCCTTCATGTGAGCAGGGAGAATTACTACCCAATTAAAACTTGATCATTTTGCCCGGGCAATATGTTATATCTATGGTATAGTACATGTGTGCAGAAACTACATATTCGATAGAGTGCATGCAAAAATATGGAGTGGTTGCTTGCAGTCCCTGCAATTGTATTACTTACAGTAGGATTTGTAGGGCAGGCCTTTGAGATGAGGAAGATAAAGATTATCACACATGGGAATGATCTTGGTTCGCCAAATATATTTCTGGACAGGCGCAACTTCAAATGGTATGCTATGATCGGGATTGCCATAGTGTTGTGGTATGTATCTGGACGTATGTGAGGCTAACTATATAGATTAGGTCTAAATACTAGATGTTGTTAATTATAATTGCGTGTTTTGGGTAACGCCGGACTGAATCTAGATAATGGTCCAAGAACAAACCCATATGGCAATACTGGGTAAAACCGGTAATGCCCCTCTCACTCATCTAATTTAGAATTTTACTGTATTTGATTTCTGGCAAGAACCGGCATATTCTGTGGATACACCCCATATCTTTGGCTGACTAAACATTTAGCAATATGTATACAAGTTTGCAAATAAAATGCGTTTGTGCATAATGGAATGTATGAAATATACATATCCTGTCTATACATATCCTGTTTATGCAATCTTGTATTAACTGTAAATCATTCCTAAATGATATTGGTATTTTATTTTCATATTACAATATGTAATTTCTAGTATGCATCATTTCATTAATCATTTCTTGACAAAATTATTCCTTGTAAGAATTGTAGGTATGTAATGTATGTTTAGACAAAACTAATCTGAGATCTTTCTTGATGCACTGCTCTGATTGCCTTTTTGATATTATTATCTGTGTCATCTATGATTATGATTATCCGTGATGTCTCTTCCTGTGCATCCATGTTTAGTATGTTTAATCCTGCCTCGCCGATTTTAGCACTCGTCATGGATGCGACCTGCTGCACTCTCCACATTTCATCACCAATCAGTGTTATGACACCTCTGTTGTATGTGATTGTTGCAAGCGGATCAAAGCTGAGAAAGTATTTCTCATTTCTCTTTACATAGTCGCCATCAAGAAATAATATTCTAGAAAATTCTATACCATCTTTTGTAAACGGTGATAATATGACAAATTCGCTGTATCTTTTGTCATTTTCCAGAGATGACAAAAGCTTTTGCACTCCGTTTGTCTCTGTTCTGAATATGGCACAACGTTCCTTGCCAGTTACTATCTTAATAGGATGGCCTTCCTTTCTATCTGGAATCCTTTTAATCGTGGTGGTCTTTGAGGGGTCCTTTATGTTGGTAATCGTGATGGGTACATCTACACCATTCTCCACAATCTCCTTTATGGCTATGGGATCAAGAATCTTCATTCCAAACATACCTGCTAACCTTGCCTCATTGTATGATAATTGATTCACTTCGCTCAAGCTATCCTCTACAATCTTTGGATCAGCCGAGACTACGGCACTATCCTTCTCAAAGTCTATGCTAGTAGAATATTCTTTGTGGAACAATATCCCCAGGTCAGCTGCTGTTCTGTCAGTACCTCCTCGCTCATATGTAGTGGTAGTGCCGTCTATTGTCTTTCCTATGAATCCCCCGATAGTTACTACGTCGTTCTCATGCACCTTTTTTGCAGTACTATCTAATCTGGACTTTGACTCGTCTGCAAGAAAGTTAGTTGACTCTATGTTGTGGTCTGTGATTATCGGCCAGTCATCAAAACTTACAAAATCGGATTTTATCTGATTACTTTGTAGGATAAAGTTCATCATCTGCGACATTAGAATTTCGCCTGAAAATGCAAGTGCCCTTGCGCGGACCTCGTTGGCAAACTCTCTCTTTTCAAGAGCCTCATTGAGGGCTTTTTGAGCCTTTTCTAGGGATGCTCCCAATACTTTCTTGCAATTGTCGGTGTTTTTGGCATCCACCATTTCTAGTATTTTGCTGTAGCATGACCTTATGATGTCTAGTGAGGGCGTGACTCCTATCTCTGCATTTCTACCCTGCTCTAGTATTACATCTGTAAGGGACTGTTTCTTTCCATTAATGATGGTAAGTGGGGCAGAAAAGACGGCAATTACCTTAGAGTCATTCTTTAGTTTGTTGACTCTTTGGATTATTACTGGAATGGATATTCCATCTGGACCAAGCGTACTGCCGCCAAACTTTGTCACTACCAAATTTGTCATATTCTTACGTGAGCCGCCTGCTATCTATTAAGGATTGGATTTTATAATATCTCTGATTATCTTGCTAGCAGTATTTACCCCTCCACATGATATGGGGCCTCTCTTCTCTCCGAGCTTTTCTGGAATTAATTCATCTAGTCTATTGATATCATCAAATGTAAAACCCTCTCTCTTTGCATTGTCTTCTTGTTCAAAATGCCCCTTTATAGGAATAAATATTCCCGGTGTACCGTACGAGTTTGTCTCATCTATGGTGGACCTACCTGCAAGTGACACTACCACATCTGATGCAAATATGACCTCGTGCAGATTATTTACAGTTCCCATGTTTCTGATATGACTGTCGAATTTTTTTCTAATTGATGGTCCAGACACTAATACTAAATCTGCATCACATTTTATTTTGGAGAATGCCTCTAGGATGCGCTCAATTAGGAATGTGCCAGCATTTGTTCCGCCTACTGTAACTAGAACTATATCTTTATCAAAAGAATATCTTTTTCTCAATTTATCCCTTGATGTATCTGTCTGCCTTACAATGGGGCCGACTCTTTTGATGTTTTCAGAGTCTTCTCCTATTTCTGGTATGATTACAGTATTGCATTTTTTAACCATACCCATCATGGAGCGATTCATCTTTTTTTCTACAAACGATGTCACACCTCCTGTAAATCGAGTCTCTAGTATGTCAGTTATGAGTATGGTGGGAATCTTTATCTTTTGTGCAATATCCAGTGAGGCAAAATCTTCATCACTAATTATCACATCTGGATTGTCTGATTCAATAATCTTTGCAGATATTTTTTTACACTCTTTATAGTATTTGTAATAGTTCCACAACCATCTTGTAGATTTTTTTAGTGTACCATATTCTACTGCAAATTCCGGGGGCCTGTAGACATCTATTACCTCAAAACCACTCTTCTCTAGGAATTGCGCCGCTACACCCCCGGTGATGAATCTTGGCCGAATTTTGGTGAGATTTTTTGCTATGGCTACATCTCTAGTTGCATGTCCTAACCCTATAGGGCTGGTAAAAAAATCCAATACTGTCATGATGTTATGATGTAGAAGTAGAATTTAGATTTTGCATCTGTCAAAGTTTAAATGGATTCTAGCAAGGTATGTTGTTGGGCTCATAGTCCAGATCGGTTATGACGTCGCCCTTACACGGCGAAGATCCGGGGTTCAAATCCCCGTGGGCCCATACTATTTTATGATTGTATCTAGTCGGTTCTTTCCCAAACTCGGAGCTTGGATGGGTAAAAGCTATCAAAGAGTTTACCGTATCCACAATACCAAACACAGCAAGAGTAACGATATACTACGCATCAAAACCTATTTTGAAGATGCTAAAGAATCCAAAACGCCTTAAATTTGTCATAAAAGACAAACATGTCGAGATCAAGGACAAAATAGCAAAAGCTCCGAATTTGGTGAAGAGCTTGTACATAGTAGTAATATCCGTGCTTGAACCTTCTGGACCATCCGCGTTGGGTAATCAGGGGCTGATGTGAGTACGGACTTTATTTATTAAATATATGAGACATTTCTTGTTCTAATGTTTTCGTTAGATCAATTGAAATGATACCACTAGGTTTTTGCATCTTCTTACCAGACCATGCGACTAGATCAGATAGTACATACGCATATTCGTCATCGTCATAGCATGATTTGTTGCTATCTTTTGGCTGGCAGATTTTATAGTTTAGATTATTTTATATTGCAAATGATTTACAGTCATGATCACAATGAAAAATAACTTCTGACAGATCACAGGCTCTTCCACAAACTCGAGATTTTTGATAAATCCTCGGCATTCACAGCAGGGCCAATACAACAAGATACTTTAACATATCGAATCTGTTCTGTGGGTACTGGGCAATCTGGATTGTTTCAAGGGTATGATCAAATACTGCAATATCAGTGAATTAAATTAGAAAAAGTCTCGAATTTGTGGGAAAATAGTTCATACGTATGGCTTTATTGTTCTATAAGACTGACTGAAATTTTTGTCATTGGTCTTGATAGATCATCTGGAATTATTATAAGTAGTCCAGCATTCTTACCCACGTCACAACTACCGGTAAATTTTAGGTGATTGTTTGCATAGCATCCGTCTTGCTCATAATATTCAAAGTATTCGGGGTGTAGAAAATAGTACCATTGTTGTATGTAAGAGGGAACAAAGTAGACATCAAAGCCTAGACTATCATCATTGATATCTATTGTATACTTGTAACTTGTGTTCTCTCTGGATGTACAAATGGGGATAAACTGTGCAAACCCGTCTGACAGTTTTTGCTCCTGCGCTTGGTCAGAGTATGATGTATTTGGAATTGACTCCTTTTCAAACAGAGCAAAATGATTCCCAAGAAAATCAAGACCTGTCTTTGCATAGTGGAACCACTGGGATTGGCAGTCCCTATAGTCGTACTGGACTGCTACAACAGGCTTGCCATTTACATATACTAGTCCATTTTGTTTGTTTTTTGCACCATGTTTTGTCATGTCTGGTTTTTCCTCATCCTGAGTAATTTGACGCTCCCAGGATGTGGAGACATCCACGATAAGATTTCTTGGATAGCTTGCCCACTCGGGCTGGAAATGTACATAGTTTGAGTACTCGTTGATTTGATTTTTCCACACTATATTGGATTCTCTATAACCTGCTACATCATCAGTCATATATGCACCTGCTAAAAGAACGGCTCCTAGCACAAGGAATAGTACTCCATTCATATCATGATATGGGTATGAATGGTCATTTTTAGCTTTGGTGGAATGAAATCACATATTCTGGTTTAGTACAAGTTTGTGTAGAAAATCATACTATTATACAAAATCTCGCCTAAAAATAAAATGGAACAGAGCACATATCCTTGTTGAAATGACTTTGTAGCAGTACAGGTTAGGCGATATAGTTTCAAACCCAAGGTTTTTGAGTAGTTGTATTTCACACAGTTATATGGATTTAAATCATGTCAGGGAATTAATTGATGATAAAAACTTTAAAGACGCACTGAATTTGTTGGATAATCTCATGGCAGAGGAGCCATCAGACCATATATTGTTTGAAAAAGCCAGCATACTATTCCAAATGGAAGATTTTGAGGGCGCAGACAAGATTATAAATGAGATCACACGGGTTGGTTCCACGGTTGAATGCTGGATACTCAAGGCAGATATATGCAAACATTTCTCTCGACTCCAAGATGCCTATGACTGCTATGATGTAATAATTAACACACAGCCAAAACCAAAATATTTTTTTGAGCAGGGTAATATAAAATCCGAGTTAGGTGAGTTTCAGGATGCATTGACATGCTATAAACGCGCACTCGAATTAGAACCAGAGAATCTACAATTCCTCAAGGCAAAATGTACTGTATTAAAAAAACTATCAAGAGATGCTGAATACAATGACTTGAAAAATGTAATAAGATTTCTAGAGATAGATACAAGTAAGAACGAGTCTGCATCACGCGAGCTGAAAAAAATCAATGGATGGTTGAAAAAGAGCCCACATGATTTAAAATTGCACACAGAAAAGATTTTTCTCTTAATTGATCTTGGAAGACTCCAGTATGCCGCAGACTGTATAAGTAAATTGGAGAATGATGATCCACCAATTACAGAATTTACAGGACTTGGAAAAACTCTCTTAAAAAAACTAGAACATCTCAAAGATGAACTTGCCGACATTTCAGACAAACTAGAGTCAAAACCGTCAGATGTGTCTCTAGCTGCCCAAAAGATCCGCCTACTTGCGAATCTGGAAATGTATGATGATCTAAAAAAGTTTCTGGCACATGTATTGAAAAATATCCCCGAATCAGAGCAATTTCTACACAAAATGATGGAAAGTCTCCTGAGTGAGAAAAAAATCGGGGCACATCTCGTACTATTAGAGCATTTGATTGAGATGGGACACAAGTCTGCAAAAATGACAAGGCAACAAATCTATGCCCTAAATGAACTAGGTAGATTTGATGAGGCAATGGTTCACATCCAAAAGATACTCGAGAAGCGCCCAAAAGATGAAGTCGTACTGAGGATGAAGCTTCATACGCTATCTCAAATGGAGCCCGGAGAAGAATATCTGAAGGTCATCGATCAAATACATGAAATCAACCCCTGGGATGAAAAAATTCTCTATCGCAAGGTATCTACGTTAAGCCGACTCGGAGAATTTGCAAAGGCTATTGCAGCGGCCGACATACTATTAGAAAAAGATCCCGACAACATGTCACTACTTACCACCAAAACAACTGCGCTAAGCATGCTTGGCAGGCATACAGAGGTCTTAGAACTTGCCGATTCCATTCTAAACTCAAGACCAGAGGATACAAACATGCTCAAGTCAAAGATCCGCTCTCTGAATAGTCTTGGCAGACATACAGAAGCCATAGAACTTGCCGATTCCATTCTAAACTCAAGACCAGAGGATACAAATACACTAAAGTCAAAAACATACTCTCTTAGAATGCTTGGCAGACATACAGAAGCCATACAACTTGCTGATTCAATCTTAAATTCAAATCCTGGAGATTATGGAATGCAGGCATCAAAGATCCGCTCTCTGAATAGTCTTGGCAGACATACAGAAGCCATACAACTTGCCGATTCAATCTTAAAGTCAAGACCAGGGGATACAAATGCACTAAAGTCAAAGACCCGCTCTTTGACTAATCTTGGCAGACATGCAGAGGCACTAGAGATTGTAGAGGGGCTTTTGGAAGAACAGCCTGACAGTGTTGAATTTATGTTCAACAAGGCATACATTCTAGAAAAACTCTCAAGATATTTAGAATCTGCTGACTTGTTGGAATCGGCATTTGAGATGCACCCTGAACACTCTCGTAGGCATGCGCAACTATTTGCACGTATTTTGCATCAAGTATATGCTAGTAAAGACAACCATGTATTTATCGACTCAAAGATTTCAAGTAATACTAACAATATGGCTTGGATTATACTCAAATGTAAATTATATCTACTTGAACACAAATACGACGAGGTCAAGAGTATGCTCGAGGGAGATTTGCACCTTTTTGAGAATCCAGAATTTCAGAAGGATCTGGCACTATGTTACGAGTCTACATATGAAATTGACAAGGCCATATCAGTATATACTGCAATGCTGAAAGCAAGTCCCAATGATGAGTTCTCACTGTTTGGCAGATGTCAGACATACATCAAAAAAAGAATGTACGACGAGGCAATGAGTGATATTCAGAAGGCGTATGGGTTGAATCGCTCTAGCAGAAACAGGCATACTATTGCGTTTATTTTAGGAATTACTGGAAGGTATGATGAGGCACTTGATATTTTGAAGGATGGCGCAACAGATGGACAAGATTCTAGGGATGACTTGAAGCTAAAGGCGGTAATTCATAGGAAGAACAAGGACTTTGAGTCTAGTATGCAATGCTATAGGACAATGCTTGAGGATGACCCAAATGATATATCAGGATTGCTGGGGGTGGCATTGGTGTATGAGGCTACTGAACAATATGACCTAGCACTTGAACAGATTGATGGCATGCTAGAAAATCATGGATTCTTAGAGGATGCAATACAGACAAAGGCAGTCATACTTGTAAAGATAGGCAACTATGAAGAGGCCAGAAAATGTTTAGATGTCATAATAGAAGAGTTATCACACCCGCAGGAAGACGCGCGCGACATACAGTCCGAATAGGCAAAACCATCATCAAGGTCTTTAGTTTCATATCCACATCTCTGAGGTAGTAGCATTATGCGATATGATGTATGCAAATTCTCTAGATAAGAATCAATATTGTTGTGTAATTTTGATAAATGTAGATAATTGACACGCAACTATTTTTGCACAACTTTGTTGTTTGTGGTAGTTACAAGTGCAAGGCCATCAGAGCTATGCAGATACCCAGACAAACTATTTTTATTATAC
>JAPOPJ010000251.1 GCA_026712925.1 Nitrososphaerota archaeon | reverse complement strand
TCACCTATAGCCCTCCTTCTCTGCTTGTTTCGTATGTGTTCCTGCCACGATTTTGGATCTGACGCAGAGCCAGTAAACACTACCTTGATTACTCCTTTGTCATCATGCTCGTGGTACCATTTTGGACGTTGTCTGATAATTTCGTCATGCATCTCGACACATATTCTTCTAGACATGCAAACAATCATTGCCTTGCCATCTAGAATAGAGCTTCTCTCTTCATAATGTCTTATGATATCATCTGCAATTTCCTTAATGCGCGCAGGTGCACCTATCAATTTTTCCATGCTGGACCATTCTTTCATCATTACCTCCTTTTCGTCTGCCTCGCTACCTTCTGTTACATTTGCAAAATCTTTGTTGATGGTCGAACGTTCTTTTTCTTTTATGTCAACTGGGACGTATTTGTTCTGGTAGTAGATTTTTACAGTTGACTCATCTTCTACTGCCCGCTGTACATCATAAATGTCCACATACTCTCCAAAGACGGCAGGTGTGGAACGGTCCTTTTGCTCTATTGGCGTGCCGGTAAATCCTATGAATGATGCGTTAGGTAGAGCATCTCGCAGGTATTTTGCATGACCGTATGTGATCAACGACTTGTCGCTTTTACTGACTATCTTGGCAGCAAACCCATAATGGCTCCGGTGCGCCTCATCTGCAATGACTACAATGTTGTCCCGCTCTGATAAAATGGGGTGCTGTTCCCGGTTTTCGGGAAGAAATTTTTGTAGTGTTGTAAATACTATTCCACCTGATGCCACACCCAACAGATTTGCCAAGTCTTTTCGTGCCTCGACCTGCACAGGTTTTTGTCGCAATATGTCTTGGCACCTACTGAATGTGTCAAATAGCTGAGCATCAAGGTCGTTTCTATCTGTAAGTACGACTATGGTGGGGTTATCCATGCTACGCACCAGTTTTCCCGAGTAAAACACCATTGTGAGTGATTTTCCTGATCCCTGTGTGTGCCAGACTATACCTGCCTTTTTCGTGCCATTCCGGGCCTTGACTGTAGATTGTATGGCCTTGTTTGTCGCCCAGTATTGGTGATAAGCGGCCAATTTTTTTGTTGTTTGTTTATTCTTTTCAAATACGATAAAATTCCGTATTATATCCAAGAGTCTGTTTTTATCACACATGCCACGTAATAGAACTTCTGTCTGAGAAAATCCATTGTCAGGTAATTCACCGTTTATGGTCTTCCACTCCATGAATCTTTCCTTACCAGATGTTATAGTGCCTGCTCTTGCCTGCATACCATCAGATATTATGAGAATCTCACCATACCTGAACAGTTCTGGAATCTTTTGTATGTACGTCTGGAGCTGGTTATATGCAGACCAGATGTCAGCCTTTTCATCTGCCAAATTCTTTAGCTCAAAAATCACTAGTGGGATGCCATTTACAAACAGTATGACATCAGGCCTGCGCTCATCATTACCTTGTATGGTGAACTGGTTTATAGCAAGAAAGTCGTTGTTGTTGATTTTTTTGCAGTCAAACTCAAAGAGCCACACTTTCTCGTACCGCTCTCCAGATTTTGTTTTAACAGGTACATCTAGTCCATCACTCAACATTTTGTGAAAGATTTCATTATTAACAATTGTATGTTGAGAAGAGCTTCGAAGTATTTGTCTTATTGCATCCTCAATTGACTGTTCAGAAATATTGGGATTGATTTTTTGCAGTGAATTTCTTAGTCTGTTAACTAGTATTACATCCTTGTAATCATCACGTAGTGCATAAGAGCCTCCGGGCAAATACTTTTCAGCATTTCCACGAATTATTTCATAGTTGAGATCATCATGTAGAACTTTTAGAACATATTCTTCAACATCTGATTCTGAAATTATTTTCTTCATATCATGTCTCCATTGGAACTCTGATTTTTCCCGACATTAGTTTAGGTAACAAATAATCTCTAATTTGACCCAGTCCTAATATTTCCAGTGTGTTGTTTTCTAATTTTTCATCAAAAACACTTACTATTTTTTTAAAAGAGTTTAGGGTTTTGTCAAATGGTACTGAAACAACAATCTTTTCGAAATTTGTTTTTGAGAGTGAACCAAAAACAGTTCCCTCAGCTTCAAAACCATCAAATACTTGCCTAAGATTCTTCATAAAATAATACGTATATGATGAGTCATCAGATTTGTGTCTTAAAGCCGCCAGACCTCTTCCGATACAACAATCCTGTAATGACATGTTGATATCACCCACGGGTGCTCGTACACTTACCAATGTATCGCCCTTTTTAGCTAATCGAGTTGGTTCATTACAAAACATCCTGACTGATGGGAATCGTGTTCCAAAGTCTGTTCTTCCTTGAAAAAATATCATGCCATCTCCATTTCTATTGTATGATTTTCCAGGAGGGGATTGCCCCATAACCAAATTGAACTCTTTAAGTATAGTACTAGCTTGCCAGCCTTTTGGAATCTCGTGTCCCAATTCCTCACTGTAAACCACCTCCCCACCAGATGACCTGTACGGCGTTCCATTCTCATCTGGAAACTCATAGTCTATGAACCAATGCTTGAAGATTGTTTGTGCTATATCCTCCAAGGTTTTGTTCATTTTGTGGTTTAATTCTATTTTGAAATCAAGATCGGAGAGGATTTTAGCAATAGACTTTTGTTCTTTAATATTAGGTACTGCAAATACTAATGATTTTAACCGCGTACCTGATAATTCTTCAAAAACAGTTCCACTTGCATTCGATTTGAGAACGCATATATTATTTTTTAAGAGATAAAATAAAAAATCGGTACATATGTTCTCATTTGGAACTAAACTCCTAAACCCTTGGTTTGTGGTAAGTGGGTTTTTTGCTATTGCAAGATATCCTACAGGAGCTCTGGTCGTTAATAAAACTGCATTTGCAGGAATTAGTTTTGCGCTACTGTTTTTTAATCCCTCTGATGTAATATTTCGCTCTCCACGGCAAATATATCTGAATTTAAAATTAGAGAGAGATTTTGGAGTAATCCAAGGAATACACCCATTCCAATATTTGAAAACTTTTGTGGATGGAGTACCACCGCCAATAATTTTTGCGATGTTGTTAACTAATTTAATATCCCAATCTTCAGGAATCATTCCAACTTCAGTTTGTTTGAATTTTGTCTTTTTTTTCATATCTTAAATCCTATTTTTGTTAAATTCTTTTTTATCTCACGTTCTAGTTTTTTACCTTCCTGAAATTGAGTAGTTAGTTCTGCTGTTAGTTTTTTCATCTTTTCTTCGAATACATCAGTATTCTCATCATCCTCCTTGAACCCAACATAACGTCCAGGTGTCAATACCCACCCATGTTTTTCTATGTCTGATATCTGAACAGATTTGCAAAATTCTACAACGTCTTTGTACTTGGATTTTTTACTACGCCAAGAATGATACGTATTTGTAATCTTTGCAATATCATCATCTGTAAGATCTCTGTGCCTTCTATCCCTCATCATACCCATATTACGAGCATCTATGAACAGTACCTGCTTTTGTCGGTCCCTAAACTGATGATTCTTTTTATCTTTGGATACAAACCACAGACAAGATGGAATCTGTGTGTTATAGAATAACTGTGTGGGTAGTGCAACAACACACTCCACCAAATCACGTTCTACTATTTTTTGGCGTATTTCTCCCTCATTGCTCATATCTGAAGACATTGAGCCGTTTGACATCACAAAACCGGCCGTCCCAGAGGGTGACAAATGATGGATGAAGTGCTGAATCCATGCAAAGTTTGCATTGCCTGTAGGCGGTACACCGTATTTCCATCTCACATCATCCTGTAACTGGTCTCCGCTCCAATCACTGTCGTTGAACGGGGGGTTGGCAAGTATGAAATTTGCCCTCAAGTCCTTATGTTCGTCTTTTACAAAGCTACCCTGCCCATTCCACTTGATCATGTTGGATTCTATACCGCGTATGGCCAAGTTCATTCGGCACAAGCGCCAAGTTGTGGGGTTACTCTCTTGTCCATAAATTGAAATGTTGCGGATTCTGCCGCCGTGTGCTTTGATGAATTTTTCACTCTGTACGAACATGCCACCTGAACCACAACAGGGATCAAATATTCTACCTTTGTACGGCTCTAGAATCTCAACTAGTAGTTGGACTATGCTTCTAGGTGTATAGAACTGTCCTCCTTTTTTTCCCTCTGCGTCTGCAAACTGGCCTAAAAAGTACTCATACACACGCCCCAATACATCCTGACTCTTGCTCTTTTTATCACCTAGACCGATTGTTCCTATCAAGTCTATCAATTCTCCGAGTCTTTGCTTGTTGAGGCTGGGACGAGCATAGTTCTTTTGTAGTACCCCTTGCAGTGACGCATTTTCTCGTTCAATTGAATCCATCGCACTGTCAATCATTTCACCAATCTCTGGTTTTTTGGCATTGTCAGATAGATGGTTCCAACGTGCCTTTTTGGGTACCCAAAAGATTCTTCTGGAGATATACTCATCACGATCCTCTGGATCAGAATCAGATTTCTTCTTCAATGATTCGTGGACCTCGATGAACGCGTCAGAGATATACTTTAGAAAGATTAAATCTAAGACGACGTGTTTGTATTCTGCTGCGTCCATATTACTCCGTAATTTGTCGGCAGCCTTCCACATCTTCTCCTCAAAACCAAGATTTGTGTCATTGGGTGTTTTGTCTTTAGATTTTGTTCGTGGCTTTTTTACCGCAGTTCTGCTAGTTGTTTTTTTAATATCTTGTGAAGACACCACGTCGTCTTTTTTAATACTTGGTTTACGAGCATCACTTTTTTTCAAATGTCCGCGGCCACGGTATGATTTCTTGGCCATTAGATGATAGACTCCTCGGTATTATGACACCCATTACCATGAAAGAGATATTTGATGTAGTTTGTTAATTCACAGAAATAACAATTTTTCTGTGAACTGCCTATGGATCTAGAGCACCATTCTATGGTCTGTCTGTCTGTCTGTCTGTCTGTCTGTCTGTCTGTCTGTCTGTCTGTCTGTCTGTATTAGTATAGGAATCATACTAAATTCCAACTCCACATTGTTCACCGTATACAGTGTGTTTGGTACATGATAACTCCAAATGGCATGTTTGTGTTTCACTAATGTGGAATGCACCTAGAGATACTCGAATCACCTCTGTATAGAATATACTCCGTTTGACATCATTCTTAAAATAATTAAGACCTGATTGATGCTGTTTGCTTATCTGACCGTTCATGGTTTTGTGCACAATTTTTGTATATTTATTGATTTAAAAGGATGTTCTTGAATCGAGTTTGTTGTATAATTCTGTTTTCAGGCACAGAAAACACCTCTGTAAAGACAGTCTCAGGCAGAGTTATGCAACCGACTTCTTGAATCTGAAACTCTGCCCTATCACTACAAATTAGCACACAGTCAAAAAACTGGCCTCTATAGTCAACAATTACTTCTGCCAGACCTGCTAGAAATCAGAAAAAATCTGCCGCTTCCTTACCATTTTAATTATTTATATTAAAATAATAATATATAATTACACCCCTAGGAATAACACAAAAATTTTCCGGCATTCCGGGCAGGTATAACTATTAGCACAAATTCAGTCTTTGGGATTGTAGAGTTGAGGAAGTTTTGCTGAGAAATTTGTCTATACTGAACCAAATCGGAGCTTGTGATTCGGATTGAAGAGTACTGACAGCTTTTGACATTTTGCTGAAAGTGTTGCTAACCCAAATGATGAATCGTTTTGTTAAGCTATATACTGAAAGATGGTCCCCACCATCATGAATGATGGGTTTTCCAGATATTTACAATTCCAAGGACCGATATAACAGAAAAGCAAAAAATGATATGATATGTAAGTTTAAAAACGTGGCAAAGGGCACAATGCAAGTATGGAAAAATCACTACATCAGCAGGTTAAAGACTATGCAAAGATGTACCATTTGCCGTTTGATATTGCAAAGATTACAGTATCAAAGTGGTTTCCTCCTGAGATGGGTAAAGAACTAGCCAAACTAAAAGAGTAATACCCACCACACCCTCACATATTCATGGATACAGCACCAGACTTACACCAATACTATGATGAAAAGTTCAGGCCCGTACCCAAAGAAAAGGCAAAGTTTCGTAGTGGGTACAGATTTGAAGGTGATGATCTCATACATTATACTGAAGAGATTAAAAAATAGCCCCCCGTTATTTCTCTATTTTAACTACAAACGTCTAACCCAATGTTTGTAATGTTTGAATCAATTACTGTTGGGAGGGGTTATTAGTTAGAACACCTATACGAAAGATGAATTGTAATATGACTGCCACATCAAAGATTCTTCTAGTAGATGATGATAGTGATTTTTTAGAATCTCTACAGCTTGTCATGTTTGAGGAGGGATATACGGCATATACTGTTTCAAATGGGTATGATGCCATAGCACAGTACAAAAAGCTCCGACCCGATGTCGTATTTCTAGATGTAAGAATGCCAGAAATCGACGGATATGACACCTTTATGAGTATCATAAAGTATGACCCAAATGCAAAGGTAGTATTCATGTCAGGATATACACTTGATGTGGTAAGGTATGCAGATGTTGAAAAGTATGCAGTAGGCACGATAAGTAAGCCCATCCGGCATGGAGAGCTAAAAAAATCCATAAAAAAAATCATGGGGAATGGTGCTAAATGATACTAGAGTTTTTTATGCTACGGAGTCTCTGGGCATAGTACGACTGAGCTTCCTTGAAAAATGATTCATACCACCTAAACAGGTCCCCATCACTTGAGAGTGTTTTTGAGAGTTTTTTGGGTGCCGAATATAATAAAAATGTGTAAAACCAGTACGATGTCTGCTCAGATAGATCAGACTCTGATATGGTCTCAAAGTTCTTTGAATATTTTACGTGCAAGTACATCATTAGTTCATACAGTGGTGAGTCAGGACGCGCAAATTGTATATTATTTAGCAGTATTCCCTGTGATAAGACGCGCAAATTGTATGCATCCTCACGTAGAATTTTTTTCTTTTTCTTCCAGTCCCCAAACACACGCGGTAAAAGAAACGAATAGTTCTCTGCCATTGTATCTTGGTCTTTTTTAGTCGGATTTAGTGCATCAAGGCAGTAAAGTATGCCGTATAGTGTAAGTCTGTATCTGAAAAAGGGTTTGGCTTTTCTGCCTACCACAAGCCCCGAATCAATCAGGCCGCCAGAGTATCGTCCCCTATCAGACCTTCCTACCAAGAGCCTTCGAAGTATCTTGTCTTGGTTTCTAATCTTGGATGTCTGATAGTATTTGGTCTTTGCAATGTCCCATGTAGTGCAGGTTCCGTGTGTAAATAATGTGTGCAATAAAGTCTGGACGTTCTCTTGATACTTTGACTTTTCAGAATGGTAGCCAAATCTGTTGCGTGCCATAGGGAGCACATAGGCCTTGTATGAGGCAAGATTTCCAAGTGTCTGCATGCGTACAAAAGGCATACCGCAGAACAATATTAACTCAGCTGTGCGTATCTGTTTGCTGTACCTATTGCAAAGTACATCTAGTATAGTTGTTAGTATGGTTGTTAGTGTGAGTGGTGGTGTGGATGTTGAATCATCTTGATATCATAACTGCGACACAATTAGTATCACTGATGTAATTCATAGTGTAATGATAAAGCTTGGAATCATGATATGGTGTCTAGTATAGATATGATATGAAATCTACACCCTAGAGGCCTAGTCGCCACCTGCTTTTTCTTGCCGGTTT
>JAPOPJ010000043.1 GCA_026712925.1 Nitrososphaerota archaeon | reverse complement strand
TATTGCCAAACACAACGATACTTCTGACCAAAATACAGCCAAATCATGAACCATACCTGCCTCTCCATTAAAGCAATTGCCGTTTTCCTTTAATCACACATCAATACATTATACTTTACTATAATGAATCAGGAAATTCAGACATGCATTTTTGATGATATATCAGGACATGCCAAGGTAATGGATATGCTAAATATTATGAACTGTGCAAAATAACCATACTCGCGTCAGACAGTCAGGCACATCTAGTTTAACACTGATGGATATGAAATCGTATGTTTTGTATGAAATTTTTTTTAAAGTATTGAATTTGATTAAGAAACTAAATGTGATGAATTTATTATTGCTTAAATTAAAGCAAATGGAATTTCCCTTTAATGTCATCTAGAATCAAAGATGGATATAATAAGGCATTATGGAATAATTTGGACGAGTTTACCAAACCCAATGGTAAAATTGACATCGACAAACACGGCATGCGCACGTTTATTCCCCGTGATTTGCCACCAAGTGTTACTTATGACCACGAGGTTGTCATGTTGCTTGCAAAGGCAGAGAGAAAAGTAGGAGAACTGGTGGGAAAAGGGAGCGAAATGGAAAACCTCCACACTCTGATCAGGACATACCTAAAAAAAGAAGCTGTACTGAGTTCCAAAATTGAAGGCACATTGGCATCATTAAATGATTTGAACAAGCAGGAAGCAGTAGGTAATATTAGTAAAAAGGATGTAGAGAATTTGAGATTAAGAGAGGTAATCAATTACGTACATGCTCTAGAAAAATCACTGACTGCATTGCAAAACTCCAAACGACGTGTGGGCCTAAATATGCTAAAAGAGGCACATAAAGAACTAATGCAAGGGGTCAGAGGCCATGATAAAAACCCGGGAGAATTTCGCGACCAACAGAATTGGATTATAAAAATACGGGGATCAAAACGAGAAATTGTTTACACTCCGCCATCACCAGAAACAATCTCAGCACTACTTGAAAATCTTGAGGAGTTTTTCCAAACCGATTATAAACATCTGTCAGTATTGATACAGTGCGCAGTAATGCATTATCAGTTTGAGGCGATACATCCATTTCTTGATGGGAACGGGAGGATTGGAAGGCTGATGCTTCCACTAATACTGTATGAAAAGGGGATTTTGCCAGTACCGTTGTTGTATATGAGTAGTTATTTTGACAAGCATCGTGAGCAGTATTATGGTGGATTGTTGGAGGTAAGCCAGAAATCTAACTGGAGGGATTGGATAAAATTTTTCTTGACAGCTTTCATAGAGCAGGCAAGTGAGGCAATAGACAACATCCAGAACTTGGCAACTCTTATGCGAAAGTACAAAGTGTTATTACGTAAAAAAAACACTAGCAGTAATGTGATTCTTTTAATGGAGCACTTGTTTGCAAATCCATACATTACAATTCCTAAAGCAATGCAGTTTCTTAGTATCACATACCCATCTGCAAAAAATGCAGTCATGATGCTGGTGGAAGCAGACATACTGAAACAGACTGATATACGCTACAAAAGCAAAGTTTTTGTTGCAGAAGAAATTGAAGAAGCAATCAACGCTTGAATCTTTTCCAACATGAATTTCACAACCAATAGGTAACTACATGTGAAGAGTATTATCAGAAATTCATATGATGCATTAAAAATTACATCATATCAAGACATTTTTCTAGGATCAGATAAAAAATGAAAATTTTAAAATTCGTAACAAAAAAAAATCAAAATTAAAAATTGTCATCTAGTAAAGATACATCAAGTACAGGGAATCAAATCAATACAAGTGTCGAGTTTGGAGAATAATTATTAGTATTGCAGATTTGAATAATTTATAATGATGTGGATTGTGAACCGAAAATTATTTTCTTGCTTTATCTATTCACGTCTCACGATAGTTTGCACATGATTGGGGAAGAATGCATGGCATTTTCAAAGGTCTTTTATCTATTTGCTACTTTGTGAAATAACCAGATACCATATATGACATCCAAAATCTGAAATGCTAGAAACTACTCCAAATATCTTGACATGGCAACACGCAAAAAACATGTCCAGAGTAGAGACGGAGCGCTTGCATCAAATACAAACTCTGCATATATTGTGGAAAATTACCATCAATACATCATACCCAAAATATTACTGAACTGACGAGGATGTGTGGGGAAATCATGGACCCTGAACCGTATTTCAAAGACCACGGAGTTTCCGATGTATCGCCGATCTTCAACAGCTTTGGGTATCCTCGCCGTATATACTACCATTTCATAGTACTTAAAATGTCTGCATCAGATATGATTTCACACATCTAGGCTCATTCCACATAGTGATGGTGGGTAAGGTTGTCATAGAATCTGACTGATTTTATGTTCACAAACTCGAGTATTCCATACCTTGAGAGTTCTCTTCCAAAACCACTATGCTTTATGCCCCCAAATGGTATGCGTGGATCAGATAACACTACATTATTCACACTTACTATTCCTGATTCTATGCGCCTTGACATCTTGTCTGCTTTGGTAAGGTCCCTTGTCCATATGCTTGCGCCTAATCCAAACTCTATGTCGTTTGCAAGTCTGACTGCCTCGCTTTCATCATCTACTATTGTGATTGGGGCAACCGGACCAAATGTCTCTTCTCTGAATATTCGCATGTCTGGCTTGATGTTTGTCAGGATAGTTGGCTCATAAAAGAATCCGTCTCCATCAATCTTGGAGCCTCCTAGGAGCACTTTTGCACCCTTTTTCTTGGCATCCTCAACTATCTCTGAGATTGTCTCTAGCCCGCTCTTGCTAGATAGCGGCCCTATGTCAGTCTCTTCAGACATTGGGTCTCCCACCTTTAGATTTGATGTGTTTTTAACAAACTGCTCGATGAAATTTTCTGCAATATTTTTTCCTACAAAAAACCTCTTGGATGCGACACAGCTCTGACCGCAGTTGATAAACCTCCCATTAACTGCACCCTTTGCCGCATTTTCTATTATGGCATCATCAAGTACTATGAATGGATCGCTTCCACCTAATTCCAGTACACATTTTTTCAAGTTGCGTGCGGCCCTCTGGCCTACCTTTGCACCTGCATCAGTACTCCCGGTAAATGTGACTGCGCTAACTGGTGAATCAATAAGGTAATTTGCAGATTCTATACTCCCTATTATAGTCTGGAATATTCCATCAGGTATTCCTGATTCTGCAAATGCCTTTTCTATCTCGATGCCAGATTGTATCGTCAGTCTAGATGGTTTCATAACTATTACATTACCTGCCATGAGGCATGGTGCTGCAAATCGGAGTGCTTGCCAGTAGGGAAAATTCCACGGCATGATAGAACCAATCACACCAAGTGGCTCAAATGTAAGAAAGCTCTTTCTTGCATCTGTATTTAGCACTTCATCTGAGAGAAAGCTATCACCATGATCTGCATAAAACTCTAGTGCCCATGCGCACTTTTCCACTTCTGAGGTAGACTCTTTTAGAACCTTGCCCATTTCAGCAGTTGCCGTGCGAGCAAGACGCAACTTGTTCTTTTTGAGATATTCTACAAGATTGTAAATGTAGCTTCGGCGTTGCTCATAATCTTTTTTCCATCCTGGAAATGCCCTTACTGCCTTTGAGACCATTCTGTTTACTTCGTCTTGGCCCATCGGGGTGTACTTTGAAATCTCTTTACCTGTTGCTGGATTTACCGTAGTTATCTGCTGCAATACATCACCATGTTATCTGCAAAACCATGCTATCAGAATATTTGCTGCATGTCCTTTCTTATCTCATCAAGCTTTTTAGAATATGCCTTTTTTGATTTATCATTCTTTTTGAGATTCAGCACATTCCCACATGATGGGCACCTGAACATCCCTTCTAGAGCATCCTCAAATGTGACACGCTGGCAATCCTCGTTTTTGCAGTGATAAAAGTCCGAGGCATTCTCATAGTCTAGTCTCTGCTGTAGTCTGTCGGCAATCTTTTTTTTCTGGTTTTCAATAAAGCTTTCAACTTCTTCTCTTCTAGTTCTCCATCTGTAGACAAACCATCCCTTCTTGTCGTCTTTTACCCTAATGCCGGTAATCAATGCCTTTCCAAACAAATCGTATAGAACCCTTCTCACCATGTTTATTCTCAGACCCGTAGAGCTGGCAATCTCCTCATCAGTTGCATCGCCTGCCTTTAGGAGGGATCTGGCCACCTTGAGGTACTCGTCGCCCCCTATCATGGAGGCAATTCTAACAAATGGATCCTCGTATTTGTACACCAATTATACAACTTTGTGTTTTCTACTATTAATCCCTTGTTTCTGCCATATTATCTGCCATGGTACCTGCCATGACTACATCCTTACCCTTCTTTGCAGGTATGATTTTCCGCCTTGCGTTTGGAAATTCCATGCCAAACTGCTTTCCTGACTGTATCCTATCTAAAAGTATGGCAAGCGCACTTATCTCAGAATGTGGCTGGCTTCCCACTGATATGTTCCAATCAGCTATATCGTAAATCTCCCTTGGAACCTTTTCTGCACCAACTACTACTAGTATGTCATTTTCTGCCATCAGGTCATCTTGGATATCGTTGATTGGCTCGCCATACATGGTAAGGTGTATGATCTTGCTGGATTTCTTCTTCTCCCTTATGATGTGTTTCCAATTCTCGACAAACTCAATCTCAAAGCTGCCGCCCCATGTCTCGTTTATTTTTGACAGCGTGTCTTTTATGTCTGGATTTACTTCTGTCATGAATATTCTTTCTGCTCCAAATGCTCTTGAAACTAGTGCCACATGAGTAGTAACTCTGTCGTCTCTGACTAGTCTCTGCCCTATTCTGACTACCTCTATTGCCATCCTACATCTCCTGTCCTTGCAATCTGTACTGCTGCTTGCTAGGCTGTGATACTTTTTGGTTGCTGATGATATTCCTGATCATTTCCTTGAGTTCTGTGATGTTCTGACCCGTTCTGGCAGAAACGTTGATGTGTTTTCTGCCGTCTAGGTTTAGTATGTCGACTCTTTCTTGAATCTCTTTTGGTTCTAACAGGTCAGCTTTGTTGAGTGCAAATATTATTCTGTCTTGTTCCACACCAATCTCACTGAGGGTTCTCATGGAACTCTTGAACTTTTTTGCAATATCATATATAGAATCACTGATGTCAACTGTAACTATAACCACATCTGTGTGGATGAGTTCTTCAAGTGTTGATCTGAATGCATCAATCATGTATGCTGGTAGCTTACTGATAAAACCCACAGTATCTGAAATCAAAAATGGCTCGCGTTGTATTGTCATTCTTCTTGTAGTAGTAGATAGAGTCGTGAAGAGCTCACCACTTTCTGGATGTGACTGACCTGTTATCTTGTTAAAGAGTGTGGTCTTTCCAGCAGAGGTATATCCTGCAAGAGATATTGTTTTGAACCCGAGTCTCTTTCTTCCTTGGCGATGTAGCTCTCTTTGTTTTCCTGCCTTTTCCAGCTTTGTCCTAACAGACTGCATCCTGTGTTTGATGTCGTTATAGTAAACATCCACTCCGAACTTTCCAATTCCCATGAATCCGGGTTGCTCCCCCATGCTAGAGAGACGCACCTTTTCTTTTGCACGGGCCATTTCATATCGTAGTTGTGCTAGCTTGACTTGGAGCTTTGACTCTGCACTAGATGCTCGCTTCTCAAAAATCTCAAGAATCAGTGTTTCCCTGTCTAGAATCTCCCTGCGCAGAGATGATGCTAGGTTATAGTTTTGTACGGGTTTTAGTATCTCATCATATATTATTACGTCAGGGTCAAGCTTTTCACATACATCTTTGAGGTCCTCTAATATGCCTGCACTGATTCCATATTTGGGCCTCTTTAGAAAATTCTGCTTGATGGTATGAATGATGCTATACCCTGCGGCATCGCACAGCCCTATTGCCTCATCTAGCGCGTCTGCTTTGTCATATGTTATTAAAATTGCTTTGTCCATATCTCCTACCACATTATTTAGCACATAAGTTTTAGTTTCTATACATCATGTGGATTTTTTCAGCGCCTTTTCAATATTCATGTTTAGTACTATTTCTGCAATGTCACTTGCATACTCTGAAATGCGTCTAATGTTTTCAGTCATTCTTCTAACTCTGTATATCTCCTCATCATCCCTTACCGGCTTTAGTGCATCCCTTACCTTTTTTTCATATTTTACAATGTCACCTGTTTTTTCTATGGTGGATTCTGCTTGGGTATAGTCTTCTTTGAACAGGGCTAGACACGAGTCATCTAGCATAGTAAGACAGAATCTGTTCATTTCGTGAATCCTATCTAGGACTTCTTTTCTTATGGGTCTGTTAAACTCTAGGACATCTCTTGCAACAAACGCTGCATGGTCGCCAGTCCTCTCGATATTTTTAACTACCAGTCTATATCCAAGACAGTTTCTTGCATTTCTAAATCCCATCTCGTTTAGCATGTGTTCGTTTTGGATTGCAATCTTGAGCTGCCTTATTATATAAAACCCGAATCTATCTACTTCATCGTCTGTGTTAATTACCTCCCGGGCAAGATCCGGATTGTTCTCCCGTGCTGCTAGAATGGCATCAGTTGACATTGACTTGGCAAGATGGATCATTCTCTTAAATGCACCATCTACAGAGAGCTCTAAGAGATTTACCAAAACCTGTACTGTAATACCATCACTAGAATCTGATATAATTTCAGAGCCCATCAGCATTCTCTTTACAGCTTCTTTTACTGTATTTCTCTGACCGGGACTTAGCATTCCTTTCTTTGGTTTTACATTAATGGTCTTGAATCCTAGAAAATATAGCGAGATTAGTTTTCTTACTATTGCAGCAGGCTTTTCATCTATACCGATTCCAATTGTTGCACTCTCGTTTTTTTTGGTTCTAGTCTCAAATTTTGGAGGAAAGAGCTCAAGTGTAGATGCGCCTTTTCTCTTCATTCTTACTTGATCTCCTTGTTTTAGATTGAGGTCAAGCACCCATTGCTTTGGAAGGGATACGATATATGATGACTTGCCTGTAAACTGAATTTTTCTTGTCTCGCCTCTTCCTTCCACAGTCTAAATACTTTGTTCTCATCTATATAGTTTAATTCCAAAAATATATTCAAGCATTGGACTAATATTTAGAATAATTCCCTGCATAGTGTGGACCAGGCATTAAAACTACGACACACATTTGATGCGCTGTTTGGCAACGGCATATCTCGTAACTTGCCAAAAGACATCAAGATGACTTTTTCAAAAAAAACAGGCAGGATAAAAACCGCTAGCCATCAAGATAGACTATTGTGCACGCTAAGAATTGATGGAGGCCTTGCAATTACTACATATTGTGCTGAATTTCTGCTGAGGAGTAGAAAATTTCGAGAAAACTGCGTCGAAGTGGATGGCGATGCTGCACCATTTGTTGAGCGTGGAAGATCCGTCTTTTGCAAACATGTCCTCTGGTGTGGAAGAAACGTCCGTGTCTCAGATGATGTTCCAGTATTGTTCCAAGATACCATTATTGCCGTAGGCAAGGCCGTCTTGTCTGCTGAGATGATGTATGGCTCCAAGAGGGGCGTGGCAGTCAGAATTAGGGATAGTTTAAAAAGTTCCAATGGTGAGTCTAGGGTATGATGCGCGGTAGCAATCGGGACATGAGAAGAATGATGGATAAGATGGGCCTAGATATGAATGAGTTGCCAAACGTGCAGGAAGTAATCATAAAGACTGACAAAAAGCAGATAGTCATCTCAAAGCCGTCAGTAACAGAGATGACGACAAAAGATAACTTGATTTATACTGTAACTGCTGTGGACTATGAAGAGGTAGAATTAGAGACACCCATATTCTCAGAGGAGGATATTCAGATGGTCAGCCAGCAGGCAGGCGTGGATGAGGAGCAGGCCAAATCCGCACTTGCAGAGACAAAGGGCGATCTTGCAATGGCGATACTGCGACTTACGACGGGATGATTCAAGCTGCCTTTCTGCAATGTACTGCCTAGAAAATGGGCTCATCCACAAATTCGAGACTTTTGGTAAATCCTCAACATTCCCAACAGAGCAACTACAGATACTCTAACATATCAAATCTGTTCTGTGGGTACTGGGCAATTTGAATTGTTTCAAGGGTATGATCAAATACTACAATATCAGAGAATTAAATTAGAAAAAGCCTCGAGTTTGTGGAAGAGCCTAGAAAATGAATGATTTAAGTATTGGATTTAGCAGAGTCGAGACATGAGCATGGCCGAATCCAAAGTTTCTGGCATAATCAAATCCCTGAGGGAATTAGAAGATGACCTAGACTCGCTTGACGGCAAGGTAGATGGCATGAAGAAGCAGCTTTCAGTAAAGGCGCTAAATTCAGTTGATGTACTACTTGAGAAGACTAGGGAGATGGCTACACAGGAGGCTACCTCTATAATTGAGACTGCAAGGGAGCAGGCCAATGCTGAATCTGCAAAGATAGAGCAGGATGGAAAGTCAAGACTAGCAGAAACCCAGTCTGTAATAGATACAAATTTTGACAGGGCAGTAAATCACGTAGTATCGACTATTCTGAAGGAATAAACCTAAATCGTGCAAAGTTTCTGTCTAGTTATAGACCCACTACAAAATATCCGCATAGGTGTTGCAACCACATACGGCAGGCCATACTATAAATTCACTACATATCTTAAAATTCTAAATCTTTCGTTTGATTCTGTTTTACCGCGGGACATTTCTAGGTATTGTGGCCATCTGATACTTAGCACCATACAAGAGGTTCCAAAGGAATGCATGTTACCCATATTATATGAAGATACGTTTGAACAACATCCGACTGTAGTACGTGGGTTGATGATTCAAAAACTCAATTTGGGGTATGGTGAAGAGGAACTATTAGTGGGAGTCGATCCGGGCAAGCGTATGGGTCTGTCTATATTTTATTGTGGTCGTGAGATTGAAAACTCTGTGTATACGTCAATTGATGAACTAGTCTTTCACATTATAAGGATTCTTGGTGGGCTGAGGGCTAGATACAAGATAGTCAAGGTTGGCAATGGTAACATGACAGTTGCAAGAGAGATTGCAACCCTGTTGAATCTTAGATTCTGTTCCTCATTTGATTTGGAGTTTGTAGATGAGCAAAAGACAAGCATGAAGATAAAGAATTTCAATCAGCGGGGCAAGCGGGACATGCTCTCTGCAAAATATATCACACAAAGGGATGGCTATAGGCAGTTAGTTCTACCACTTTCAATGACAGGCTAGACATATTATTTTGCTAGAGTTAGAAGAAACTATTCTTGAATTGCTGGGATTATCATACCTAGGATGTGATGAGCTATGTTGGAAATATTATATCGCAGAGCTTAATTTTTAGCAAATCAGTCTAAAAGTCTGTAATTTTTTTGTCAAACTACCTACATTGGATGCTATTTTTTCAAAAAAATCAATTTCCTCAAGCTATACATATTTATTATCGTTTTTTGGTGTTTTTTTCAAACAATTACTCATGATCGCAACTTTCATTGTGATTTTTTTAAAATTTTATCTTATTTTTTAAAAAATTTATTAATCCATGCTTATATAGTTGTGAAATCTATAATAGATACCAAAATGACATGTAAAGGAATTTGCGTAAGATACAAGGCACAAAAACCTGTGGGAACAGGAAGATATGCCTCTGGACAACGTCGATGTCAAATTTGCGAAATATTCATCAAATGGGAAGGTCTTTGGTGTCCGTGTTGCGGATATAGGTTGAGGACAAAGCCTCGAAACCTCAAATACAAGGCAAAACTGCGTGCAAGGGTCGAAGCTGACTCAATCGAAGCTAAGACAATAGCAGAAACAAACCATGAAGTTGAGACGGTGGTAGCCAAGCCAAAAGCCAAAAAGACAACAAAGAAAGTAGCAGCAAAACCAGCTACCAAAAAGGCAACAACTGCAAAGAAAGTAGCCAAAAAGACAACAAAGAAAGTAGCAGCAAAACCAGCTACCAAAAAGG
>JAPOPJ010000211.1 GCA_026712925.1 Nitrososphaerota archaeon | reverse complement strand
TATAAACAAGCAAATGATGTAACAGTCCACACACATGATAACAGATGGTATGCAATTATAGCAGGAAAACCTGACAGCCATGCTGTAACGATTATAGATGTGACAAATCCAAACAGCCCAGTCGAAAAGGCGCATATAAGAGAGAGTACAGACAGAACAGATACACTACTTCGTAATGTAAATAATGTAAATACATACAAGCAAACAATTAGTACAAATGAAAGGCACTTTGTAGCAGTAGGTGCACACGGCGTATCTACTACCAAAGATGATAGCGGCGTACAAATACTTGAAATGGTATTTTTAACAGCAAACGCAGGCCCTGATCAGGCAGTTTTGCGCGGCAGTTCTGCTACACTAAATGCTAGCTCTACAATTACAACTCCGGGCAAGACTGCAACATATTCATGGACTCAAACCGGTGGTCCCAGTGTATCTCTAAGTAATGCCAATACATCATCACCTACATTTACAGCACCAAACCAAGCTACCACATTGACATTTAGAGTCACGGTAGAATTAGCAGCAAGTCAAGGTGTGGTAAAATCTGGCCACGTCACCAATGCAGGTATTATTACAGCTACTGATACTGTCACGGTATTAGTTTCAAATGGACCTACTGCTGATGCAGGGACAGACCAGACAGTTACAGTCGGGGATACGGTAACCATACGCGGTACTGCTGTAACTCCAAATAATAATCCACTTACATACGCATGGGCTCACGTTTCTGGACCTACAGTTACACCATCAAACAGTGCAGCCCTACAGACCACATTTACTGCACCATCATCTCCAGGAACTATAGTTTTAAGATTTACAGTAACAGATAGCACACTATCAGCCACAGATTCAGATACAGTAAGTATTGTAGTAATACCACAACAGCCACCTACTGCTAATGCAGGTACAAACCAGACAGTCACGGCAGGTGAGACAGTAACCCTGAATGGTTCTGGTAATGACCCAAACGGTGACACACTCTCATATTCATGGGCCAAGCCTGTAGGTTCATCAGTCATACTATCAGACAATATGTCCCAAAACCCCACATTTACTGCACCATCATCTCCAGGAACAATAACATTTACCCTTACAGTATCAGATGGTACACTATCAGATACTGATACCGTAACCATAACTGTTACAAACCATCCCCCTACTGCAAACGCTGGACGTGATGGAACATTTGCACCAGAAAGTACTGTGACTCTTAATGGTTCTGGTAATGACCCAGACGGTAATAATGCTGACCTCACATACATGTGGAGGCAGACTTTAGGAACTCCAACAGTTTCCATAGACACACCCACATCAGCACAAACTACATTTACAGCTCCGGCAGACCCTACAGAACTAGTCTTCACCCTTACAGTATCTGATAAGGGCAATTCTGCCACAGATGATATAACTATAACCATCAAGGAGCAAACCCAGATAAAAAACATCAAAGAGATTAGAGACACTCTGACATCAGCTAAAATCACAGGACATAATCAAATCACTATGATATACACAGAACCCATTGCTACATTCATCAATAGTTATTTGAATTTCACCATAACTGGAGAGATAACACCACGAAACATTACAGGGATTAATGGCTCACCTGCTATAGAAACAGGTGAGACTATTCGCATTGATGGGAAACGAGTCAAGACCTATTCCACCATACTTACATTTGATGGAGAACCTGTCCTGGCAGGCTCTACGGGTTCCATGTATATACAGCATGCAGATCATTATCTAGCAAAAATACATGTTCAAAATGGCCAAAACTAGATACACCATTCATCCCACATAATGGAGATATTATGTTAAACTAAATATTTCACAAAACACCTCAAACGTACATCACAATCATATCTAGTTCTTGAGATGGTAGATCTCTAAAAACAGATTTTGTGTAAATAATGTATCAAGATAATACATATCAAGATAATACATATCAAGATATCACATCCAAATATATTTAGATGTTGAATTGATTTTTAATAATCACATTATTATGTCAAGCACACATCTTTAAAGGTACAAATTTGTATGATGATTTCTTGATTCAATAATAGGATTTAATAATATTATTACAGTTTTCACAACTCTGCCCGGAATCAGGATTTGTGTGATTTCTAGGGGTGTAATTATATTTTATATATTAGTTTTCTAATATATAATATTAAAATGATGAGGAAGTGGTGAATTTTTCACGATTTCGGGCAGGCACGGCAAAAGCAATCATACACCATGATATCCTTGTAATGAAGGATACATCACAAATTGTCATAGAGTACAATAAACATATGATTTTGTGTGAAAATTTAAAGACAATCACGGAAGATTTGGACACACGGAAGTCTTTGCACGTAAAAAATACACCAAAATCACATCATACCATCCATCAAGGCAGAACACACAGACAGGGAGACCCTCACAAAATCAGTGGAATGCCATATTTAAAAAGGCAGCAAAAGTAGCATAATGCCAGGTATTCATATTGTAAAATATACACAGTATGAAACCATACATGACTCTACATATCACATAGGCATGAAAAAACATAATGTTTTTAGATAGTTGCTATTGTGCTTTATTGTGAACTGTGAAATAAAAAGATCCCCCCCCCCCCCCACGTCAACCACAATATGGCTGATCGGACTAGTAACAGTAATTGCAATTTCGTCCTTTGGTTTAACTTTTGAAGATTCCTTTGCACAGGCAGATTTTACTCTAACATATCCAGATTCTATTACCGATACTACTAGCCGTTCTCTTGACAATCCTCATCAAATTACATCATTTACGGCAAATTCCAAGACATATCTCGCTGTGGCATCATTTAATGATAGTGGTGTTCAGATAATTGATGTTTCAGATCCTGCAAACATAACTGCTACAGGTTTTCTCAATGATACAGCAAGTAATATGAATGAGCTCAGCGCTGCCTTTGGTATCACCTCATTTACGGCAAACTCCAAACCATATATCGCTGTGGCATCATATGGGGATAACGGTGTTCAGATAATTGATGTATCGGATCCTGCTAACATATCTGCTACAGATTCTCTTGATGATGACAGTACACTTGTACTTGCTGGTGCTACCGGAATCACCTCATTTACGGCAAACTCCAAACCGTATCTTGCTGTGGCATCACACCTTGATAGCGGTGTTCAGATAATTGATGTTTCGGATCCTGCACACATAACTGCAGCAGGTTCTCTCAAGGATACAGATGGTACGTATGAGCTTGATCGTCCCTATGGAATCACATCATTTACGATAAAATCCAAACCATATGTTGCTGTGGCGGCCCATTATGATGACGGTGTCCAAATCATTGATGTCTCGGATCCTGCTAACATATCTGCTACAGATTCAATTACCGATGATACTACCACTGAGCTTTATGGCGCTTATAGAATCACATCATTTACGATAGGCTCCAAGACGTATGTTGCTGTAACAGCACAACCTGCTGACGCTGTCCAAATCATTGATGTCTCGGATCCTGCTAACATATCTGCTGTAGATTCTCTCAATAATGACAGTACACTTGAGCTTGACGATGCAACCGGAATCACTTCGTTTATGGTAAACTCCAAGACGTATGTTGCTGTGGCATCATTAGAGGATGACGGTGTCCAAATCATTGATGTCTCAAGACCAACTGAGATATCTGGTGTAGATATGGTGGATGATATGGATGCTACCCTTGTGCTTGACGGGGCTTATGGAATAACCTCGTTTAATATTGGTTCCAAGACACATTTAGCCGTGACAGCACAAGAGGATGATGGTGTCCAGATAATCAGTTTAAACAGATCCCCAAATGCAAATGCAGGTGCAGATAAAAAGGCCATACTAGATGCCACTGTAACACTAGATGGCACACGTTCCACAGATCCTGACGATGATACACTCAAATACACTTGGAGTCAAACTTTAACTTCAGAAACTCCAACAGTTAACATAGACAATCGCAACTCAGCACGCACTACATTTACAGCTCCAGATGACCCTACAGAACTAGTCTTTACACTTACAGTTGATGATGGTGCTGATACTGACACAGATACTATCACCATAACAATTGTAAAACCAGTTGCAAGAAACATCAAGGATATGGATGATACACTAGTGTCAGCCAAAATCACAGGACCAAATGAAATCACCATGACATACAACAAAGAATTATCCACATTTATCAACAGCTATCTGAATTTCACCATATCTGGGGAATCTGTGCCAAGAAGTATAACAGGGATTGATGGCTCTCCCAGCATAAAAGGAATGGCAAATATTGACGGTGTAGATACAACTGTATTTATCACCACACTAACCTTTGACGGTGAACCCGCACCATCAGGCTCTACGGGTTCCATGTTTATACAGCATGCATATTACTATCTAGCATTCATTCAAGTAAGCGATGGTCAGAACTAGGTCCGACTGTATCATTTATCATATAGTATGAAATTATTCTAAATGATTTTGCTGAGTGATTTAGCAGATGATTAAAACCATGCAAGAATTACTTTGTAGTGAGTGTTTTTCTGTGAATTTGCACGAGGCAAAACGGTATAGGGTTTTCTGGTGTAGTATGAGCATAAAATTGTGCAAAAAAGGTTCTTGACCAAATTCGGAGCTTGTATGGACAAAAGATGTCAAGGAATTTATCACATCCATAATGCCAAACAATGCAAGGATGACTAGATATTACGCACCAATATCCATTTTGATGATGCTAAATAATCCAAAAACGCCTCAAATTCATCATCCGAGATGGGTATATCGAGGCCAAGGACTCAAAATAGCAAAAGCTCCGAATTTGGTCAAGAACCTGACG
>JAPOPJ010000044.1 GCA_026712925.1 Nitrososphaerota archaeon | reverse complement strand
GCATGGATGTAACGTATAGTATGGTGCAGATTGCATAGAATTTTGCACGTATGGCTAAACTGGCAAATATGGATTTGATAGAATTTCACCTCCAATTACAGTGTGTTTTATGGGTGTGAGATTAGTTTTGCAAACCATAACAATGCTAAAGGATTTATACAAACTTTGCAAGCCCACAGTATGGGTTTACGTACCCAAATATGCCAACCCCCCCCCCCCCCGATTTATGGTTAGCTGGACTAGCTGCAATAATTGCAATCTCAACTTTTGGCTTATTCTTTGAAAGTTCCTTTGCACAGACAGACATAACCATAACCCTTACAGATACCATTACAGATGATACGTCCATCTATATTGGTGAGCCACAAGACATTACATCATTTGTCATAAATAACAAGACATACGTGGCAGTAGCATCAAGTACTGAGGATGGTGTGCAGATTATTGACGTGTCGGATCCAAATAATATAACTGCCACAAGCTCCATCACAGGAGATACTGCCCCTGAGCTTGATGGTCCATTTAAACTAAGTCTGTTTGACATAAACGGTAAGACCTACTTGGCAGTAGCATCAATTACTGATAGTGGTGTGCAGATACTAGATGTATCAAACCCAAATAGTATAGTAGCAGCAGACAGTGTTGATGCCACAACAGATTCACTTTCCCTCAACACCCCTTACGGTATTGACACTTTTGTTGCAAACGGCAAGACGTATGCGGCTGTAGTTGCATCAACTGCAAGTTATTTAGGTGCCGTCCAGATTATTGATATAACAGATCCTAATAACATAACTGGCGCTGGTTCCATTACAGATGATCAAACTGTTCTGCTTGGCTTTCCAATTTCCATTACCACATTTGTAATAGATGGTAAGACGTATGCAATTGTTGGGGATAGTCTACGTAATGCTGTACAAATAATTGACGTGACAACTCCAAGTAATATAACTGTGGCAGGCGCACTTACAAATGACTATGGCACTCTTGCAATTAACGAACCAGCCAATATTAGCACGTTTGTCACAAATGACAAGACGTATGCGGCAATATCATCAGATGTTAGCGGTGTGCAGATAATTGACGTGTCAGATCCAAACAACATAACTGCTGCTGATTCTATCGTAGATGATTCTACCTTGTTGCTTAATAGCGCAAATGATATCAGTGTATTTGTCATATATAACAAGACGTATGCTGCTGTAACATCAGACAGTGAGTACGGTGTTCAAATTCTTGATTTAACAGACCCAAATGAGATAGTTGCTGTAGGTTCCACAGATGACATATCTCTTACAATTGATCAAGCAAACCAAATCACCTCATTTGAAATATCTAACAAGACATATGTGGCCGTAACAGGGACGTTTTATAATACTGTTCACATACTTGAAATAACCGCACCAAAACCACCTACACCACCTAGCAACATCAAAGAGATGCAAGAAACTATGGTGTCAGCCAAAATAACAGGCCCAAATGAAATCACCATAACATACAACAAAGAAATAGCCACATTCATCAACAGTTATCTTAATTTCACCATATCTGGTGAAGACAAACCACGAAACATTACAGGAATAACTGGTTCCCCCAGCATAGCGACTGGAAATACAATCCTTGTAGGCAATACAGAAATAAAGACATATTCCACCACACTAGTCTTTGATGGGAAACCTGCACCATCAGGTTCAACTGGTTCCATGTACATTCAGCATGCCGAACACTATCTGGCAAAAATTCAGGTAGAAGACGGTCAAGAATAGACCATTATGACATAATACCCATCATACTACAGGACAAATAAGCGACTGGCATACAAAATACTTGCATTCGTGCCATTCTCCACGGCACATATCAGATACCACACATGCAGGTACCTGTGATGTACATGATTGAAGGGCTTTGAGTACAAATACTAGACACTTCATGAATCCGAACAATTTCTCTACACTGTTTTAGAGTGGTACAGACTAACTGGAATCCATGTAATTACAAGAGATATGAACTAGTCATACAGAAAGGGAAGGTTCTTGACCAAATTCGGAGATTGGATGGCCAAAAGATGCCAAGGGCTTATCATACCCATGACACCAAACATAGTAAGAATGACGATACTGTTACACACCAAAATCCATTTTGATAATACTAAAGAATCCAAAACGTCTCAGATTTGTCATAAAAGACGGACATGTCGAGGTAAATAGCTCAAAATAGTCCACGCACCAAGTTTGAGGAAAAACATGCTATATCTCTGTAATTGCCCCTAAAAATCCCCTGCCCAAAATCACCTAGATAATGTTCACTTTACCATATAATCCCTCAAAAGTTACAAAAAATCTATAAATGAATGCGTTTTAGAATGGTCATATCATGATGGCAGCAGACGCAGGTGCAACTGTTCTTAAAGATAAGGAAGAACCGCCAAAGATGCCTGAAAAGAAAAAGACAAAATTTGACGTACTAATAATAGGTGCAGGTCCGGCAGGATATACTGCCGGAATATACTGCTCAAGGGCAGGCTATGACACACTCATAATATCAGGGATATTACCAGGTGGACAGTTAATCAACACTACAGAGGTTGAAAACTATCCTGGCTTTGAGAGTGGAATAATGGGACCAGACTTGATGATAGAGATGAAAAAGCAGACCCGTCGGATGGGAACTAGTATAATTGATGATGAGGTAGTAGCAGTAGATTTTAGACAAAAGCCTCTCAAGGTACTTACAAGCTCTGAGGAATATGAGGCAAAGGCCGTAATTATTGCCACCGGTGCAAACCCTAGAAAGTTAGGCCTGCAAGGAGAACAGAATTTTGCTGGCAAGGGTGTGTCATACTGTGCTACATGCGATGGCCCATTTTTTAAAAATCAAGAGATTATAGTAGTAGGAGGTGGCGACTCGGCAATTGAAGAAGCAACATTTCTTACAAAATTTGCAAGTACTGTTCACATTGTACATAGAAGAGACAAACTGCGTGCAAGTATGATTATGCAACAAAGAGCAATGGATAATGAAAAGATAAGATTCCACTGGGATTCAGAAATATCAGATATAGTAGGAGACCAAAAGGTGCAACAGACTATAATTAAAAACGTCAAAACAGGCCAAGAAAAAATTCTCAAATCTGGAGCCGTATTTGTTGCAATCGGCCACGAACCAAACACAAAGCTGTTCCAGAATCAGATAGACCTAGATGATGAAGGGTATATTATACTAAAAAACAAAACACAGACTAACAAATCAGGAGTCTTTGCAGCAGGTGATGTGCATGATAGAACATACAGACAAGCAGTTACAGCCGCAGGGTATGGATGTATGGCAGCAATTGACGTAGACAAGTATCTTACTGAAGAAGCATAACTGCCGTATGTTATACTATGATATACTGTGGTGTGCCATACTGTGATGTATTATATTATAGTATGTAGTATGATATGATATACCACACTATGAAATGACGTGATATTATACGATATGCTACACTATGAAATACACACCACACTATGATGGGATGTAGTGTGATATTGTCAGGGTTTAGAATTGTTTAAAATTTTGAGAAATTTTTAACATTTGTAAACATTGCAGTGGATCAAGATTATCTTTGATTCTTCAAGAGTATATTCATGCCAGAAAAGACACAGCAAAAGATTGCAGAGATTCAAAATCAAATCATAACAACAGAAGAAAAAATTACAGAATGTATAAAATTAGAGTATAATACTGGCATTAGAAAACTAGTTCGTCAGTTAGAGATGGACTTGAAATACCTCAGCGTGCTTGCAAATGGGGCACCAGTAAATAAAGATAAAGACATGGAGGTAATGGATTTTTTAAGGATACACTATAATCGCCTAAGGGATTATCCCATACCTGCAAAGAGCGGTTGAATTTTAAAACGTCTCTCCAAAAATAGTGTAATGCCACCAGAAAACTCAGATGAGATTGCAAGACATGTTAGAATCATCACCAAAATTGGATCAGAGATTGCCAAGACAAAGTTCACATATAAAGTCAAAGATACAGCAGACCAAAAATACTGGACTCGGAGAGCAGATGAGCATGAAAAATACTTTGAAAAGAGTGCCACATATTATAACCACGCCTACCAACTAATGAAGATAATTAGTGCAAAAGATTCTGATGCATTCCTACTAGCAGTCAGCAAGTTTCATCAGCTCAAAACAAAACAGATGGAAATTCTAACAAAGATTGCAAATAATCCCACAATTATGAAAGCAAAAGACAAACAACAAAGTGAATGGAGTAAAAATACTAGAGACGACATAATAGGAAATAGCACTATGTGTCTAGAGCATGAAAAATACATGAGTGGCTTGTTTAGAAAATTTACAGAAATGCACCAAAAAGATATTTCCAGAGATTAATCCTGCATGTAAATTATATCAGAGAGATGCCTAGCCTTGCATACAGCAGAGTCAAACTCTTCTTCTGTCATTACATTTTGTGATGAGTAAATGCTTTTGAATTTTCTTCCATCATCTGCAAAGATTCCCACAACACATGAATCATCAGGGATTGGATAATTTTGCATGGCTGCAAATACAGCAGCAGATGATGGACTAACTAGTAAGCCGTCTTTTTCAAATATTTCGCGAACCACTCCAAATGACTGTTCGTTTGTAGAGGTAATCCAGTCATCAACCACACTCTCACGCTTTAAAAAGAGATCCGGCTTTGCAGATTCTGTAAAATTTCTCAATCCCTGAATTAGGTGATTCTGCTGTGGTTGGACTGCAATTATTTTGACATTGGGGTTTTGCTCTTTTAGATAGGTTCCTATTCCAGTAATTGTACCACCTGTGCCAATACCTGTAAAAAAATGTGTAACCTTACCCTTTGTCTGCCTCCATATTTCAGGGCCAGTCCCATTATAGTGACCCATAAAGTTTGCATCATTTGCATATTGATTTGGAGAATAGTATGTATCAGGCCGGGATGAGGCAATCGAGGTGGCAAGTGCTATGCTTTGATCTGTACCAGAGCCCACCTTGGGACACAAATCATCACTAGTTTCATAAATTTTGGCACCAAGCTTTCTAATAATATTTTTTGTCTCTTGGCTTGCCTTCTCGGGTATTACAATTTCAACCTTGTATCCTAGTATGCTTGCAATACCAGTTAGTGCAATTCCCGTATTACCAGAAGTAGGCTCTATTATGATGCTCTGTCCACGTTTTAGTATGCCTCTTTCTTCCCCATCTTTAATCATCCAAAATGCCGCCCTATCTTTTACAGAGCCAAACGGGTTGTGTCCTTCAAGTTTTGCAAAATATGATTTATTCTCTCCAGACAGAGAATCAAGCTTGACTAGTGGTGTATTTCCCACACGTTCTAGTATGTCATTGTATGTGATGCTTAATGCCAGATTATTTCACCTTTTTGATTTGAAATGTAATTTTTGTGCCTTCTTTTGCCATATCAAGTAGTTCGTGTCCGGTTCTAGTCACCCATCTAGTGATATCATCCTCAGCAGCAGGATCATCGGCATAAACTGTGAGTATTTCACCTACTTGCATATTTTCAAGTTCTATTTTTGTTCTAAAGACAGGTTCGGGGCAAAATAACCCTAGTGCGTCTAGAATGTTTGAATCTGACAACTTTTGTATCAAACTAAATCTAGGTATGTCATATTAAAAGATATTCTGAAGTCTGATTATCATATAATTTTCACACATGGCCCGTACGATGTATAAGTTATATTCTCAGTCACAGTACAGAGGTGAAATTCCCAGTCATCACAGTTTATCGCATTAGATGTTTAAAGTCTAGCCTATTCATCTTAAAGTCAAGTATGCTAAACCAGTCAAGACCATCAAAGAACAGCCTTATGATATCAACTACTCCCCGAGTATCGGATTGTGCCCAATAAAAGTACCCGTCCAACTTTCCCCTTGTAACTATGGGAACATCCACAAACCAGTCATCATCGCTTAATCTTTTAAAATTAACGGATTCCTCGAGATAAGCGTTGATAAATCCTATTCTTTCTTCATATTGTGGCAAAAGCCTCAGAGTCTCCCGAAGTGCATTTTTCGCATCTATTTGGACATGTGCCAAGACCCCTATATTCTCAAATTTCCCAGTCTTACAGTAAGTGATGTTTTGATGATTTTCACCCGTGTGTTGTAGCAATTTTTTGTTATATCGTTTATCAGGATTCTGCACGCGTATTAGAATAGAGATAACAAATTCCTTTATAGTTGAAACTATATTTTTCATAAATATGTTTATCATCTTTACTATTTGAATAATGTGGTTCTGGTAAAAAACTCACAAAATGATTTAATTCTTGGTAAAGTTATCACATGCTTTGCATATCAGCATCACTCAATTGAGATACCATGATAGGTAAGACATCCATATTCAAATCACATAATTTGTGGAGTCCACACATATTCAGTTAGACACTACCCTTCCCCAAATTCGGTGCTGTTATTAATTTGATCCTCTGACTTTAATCCTTGGGACTGTACATTCCAAATTCACATCACAAATTATGGCAATATGAACTATTTTTCATACTCTGAATTAAATTACTAGATTGACATCTGACATGCTCACATTTAGAATTATAAAGTGCAAAATAAAATAATAGTAAATGTAAATCATTCTTCATTGAATATGTTACTTGCACAAATAGTGTAAGAAATGGAAAAAGGTGATTTGTTTTTATTCCTTTGAAAGTACAAAGAATAATGTTCAAAAATATTGGATGTTGTTCATATCGTAGTATTTCACTATATGGTACAAACCCAAGAAGTGTAATCTATTCAAAAATTGCATGGAGTAAATACTAAATAATGTTAATATCATTTCAATAAAAACAAACTGGGTTAAACCAAAAAAACAGACATTTACAAAAAGTGAGACAAATATTGGAAATGAATTAATCTAATTTTCGCTGAGCAGACTCCGCTAATACTCTTTTTTTCATAATTTTGATGTATTCCTTGTTGTTATCAATCATTAAATAGTCTCTGCCAGATCTTATGGCAGCTATTGCAGATGAGCCTGAACCGGCAAACGGATCAAATACAACATCCCCCTCAAAAGAATAAAGCTGTATGCATCTATATGGTAGTTCTACTGGGAATGGTGCTGGATGTCCAACCTTTTTAGCATTTTCTGGACTAAATCGCCAAACACTCTTTGTATATTCTAAGAATTGATCTCTAGTTATGGTGTTGGTACCTTTTTTTCTACCATACTTGCCTTTTGTGAAAATTAACACATACTCATGCGTATCCCTCAATGTAGGATTTGTAGCAGACATCCAGCTTCCCCACGCTGTAGAAGTTCCAGCACCTGCACCCTTTTCCCATATTATCTCACCACGCATAGAAAATCCATTTTTGAGCATCAGGGAGATGATAAATGAGTGATATGGCATGTATGGCTTGCGACCAACATTTGCTATATTAATACAAGCCCGACCACCATTGACTAACAGTCTGTATGTCTCTGCAAAGACATCATCTAATATTGAAAAATACTCTTGCAAGTCCATATCCTTATCATAATCTTTACCAACGTTATACGGCGGAGATGTAACCATAAGATGAACACTGGAATCTGGTATGGATTTTAGATTTGTACTATCCTTACACAATATGGAGTTGCGATACCTGCCTATACTGTTTTCATATTCTGACTGGTCAATGTCCACATCATTAAACATCTTTCTGCTATAAAATAAAGCAGAATCATGGTTTACACGTTTTGTACCACCAAATTTATTCATTGCAGTTTGTGGATGCTTTTTTTTCTCCATACCTTTTAACATGTCCACTTTTTCCTCACAGGAGTGATCCACTGGTTACATACCTTATCCATGTCCCATTCCAAGGAATTGCCTTTTTTAAGATTTAACTGCCTTACTATAAACTGTTTTACTATAGACATAGGGACTGTAATTCTAAAAAATTTTTCCATGTTAGATGAAAACAGTTTTGTTGTATCTACCATCATAACATTGCAAAAGATATAGGTGTTAAAAGACATCTTTTTGTTCATTTAATTCTATGATAGTAAAAATCAGATTTTCACAATTGGTAGATTAACTATATCATATTAATTGATCAATCTCAAGACAGAACTAATTATATCGTAAATCCCACGCTATGATGTCTATAGATGCCGTGATTCTTGCAGGAGGTATGGGTATGATGATATGGGCTATCTTTCACCACACATCCTAACAAATCGATTTATCATTTGATTAAACAACAAATTCAACAAAATCAAAAGCCTGTCAGTACTCTTTCATTCCAAATCACAAACCAGCTATTTGGATCAGTATGTATTAAATTTCTCAACAAAATCGTCCATAAATTCTCCAATCATAAGGGTCAGATATTGCTAATAGGCACCTGTCCGGAATGACGGAAAAATTTTACAACACACCTAGTGTGTGATTATATATTATTATTCTAATATAATTAATTGAAATGATGATAGAATAGCAAATTTTTCCACAATTCCGGGCAGAGGTAACTATACTACATGAAAAAAATCCCACAAGACACACACCAGCACCAATCACCATGATATGGTGTAAAATTGATTACGTGATATTTGTCAAGAGATAAAAGCAGTTCCTGCGCATCTCTGAAATCAAGTTGATATGAATTTGAAATGTTTTACTTGTTGCGTATGTGTATATCTTGTTTGTTTTCATGCAAGTATGTGTACATACAAAAATAATGCAAGGCATCATTACTCAGAATCAAAATGACAATCAAGTAAAACATACAGTCAATATTTGCAGAAATGGTAAATGATAAAGTCACATTATAACGCCATACGGAACATGGTAGCAAGATTCCGTTCTTTCATAAAACTTGGATCATGGTGCTGAAAGTTAATCTTTTGTGATATTCTCCTCATCAGATAGATTGCAACCCGGTAAAACAGACCCCATAGGGGACTATTTTGATTCTTTTCATAAATTTGTAGTAGTAGAGTCAAAAGCCACTTTGCATTGGGATAGTGCTCAGAGATATAGTCTGCAAGGTACTCTTTAGAATTGTTTATTTTATATTTCAGATGATCAAGTGTCTCATTTTGAAGCGCGTATCCGGTTTGTGAAATGGTTATCTTGCCATGCTTCATGGAATATAGTACATCATCGAGTTTGTTTTCAGACTCTATCACGTTTACGCATCTTCCCAAAGTTGAAAGAACGTGTGAATCACTTCCGGCTACTTGTGTCATGTCATTATCCATAGCAAAGTATGCCGCACGTGCATTAGAGAGTGCATCTACATTATTACTGTTAAAGACTTCAACCATGTCACATTTTTTTGCATTCTCCCTGAGTGCATCAAGCAGACTAAATGGATGTGGTGCAGAAGACACACCTCCCTGTGCCCGGACTAGATCAATTACCTCATCAAGTAAGAGTCCAGGCTGTATTGCCTCATGTATGCCGTATGCTAGAACATGTGCTCCGGTATCTATGGTTATCTCTTCAGCAGGATAGACTTGCATGTTTTTAAACCGCTCATGCTGGTTCTTGTATTGTAGTAGTTGATTATACCCATCAAGTGTGTTGTGATTTGTCACAAATATGGCATCAAGTCCAAGATCAAGTGATCGTTCAAGTTGGTCCCTAATGAGAACGTTGCAATCATACGGTGGCTCATCATCACCCACATGAAAATTTGAAAAAGAGTTATGGCAGTGCAGTTCAGCCTTTATGTGCATTTCACAAGAAATTTTTTTCTTTGGATATAATCCTATTGAAAGATGATTAAGATATGCTATGAGATGCTATGAGAGTACCCATCTAGGCAACAAAAAACATGACACTTAAAATCACATCTAAAAACAAAATGAATCTAAATAGATGCCACACATCCAATTCCGCAGATATACCAGATGTCACAAATACGCCAGATATCAAATACGCCAAAATCATCATGATATGATATATTTGAGACTAGAAAATCACTACTCACACAGATATGTAATACTAACCAAACAAATCTTCATCTTGTGGCCTACAGAGTGATATAGCTGGAACATCACATACATCAAACTTGCAACCACGGATTATGGCAGCCGGGCACCTATCTGTTTTTTTCATGACCAATTCTGCAGCAGATGCAATCTCATCGGCAACTGCAATAGCTGTGACACGCAAAACCCTGCCAAAAGAGTCCTGCACTCCAGCATAGTCAAGTATCGGACTCATTCCAGATATTCCAATTGCACAGTCAGTCTGCCCCAGTCTGAACGGACGCCCAAATGTATCAGATATTATTACAGATATGTTTTTTTTCGTCTTATCCATTATATCATGTCGTATGCGTCGCGCTGAATCATCAGGATTTAATGGGAGTAGTGTGGCATATCCTTCTTTTACATTACTCTCATCAACACCAGCATTTGCACAAACATACCCATGATGTGTCTTGACTATAATTATTCCATCACGCATCCTAACAATTCTTTTAGATTCAGATAAAATCAACTCTACTATTCTAGAATCCTTACCATACTGTGATGCAATTCCCTCTGCAAGATTTGATGGCTTTACAGACTGTAATGATATGATTCTACCTTCTTGCTTTGAGACTGCTTTTTGAGCCACTACAATTACATCCCCATGGTATAATGAATGTGATGAAATCAAGTCTACTACATCATCAGAGGGTTCAATCTCTTTTTGAATTTGTATTGGAATTATTTGCAAGGGAATCAACTTCGATGTGGTACTTAAAAAATTGTTCATACATGTGCAGGTGATGCTAATTCCAATTTGTAGTGCTTGCCTATTATATCTAGTATCTTTGTGAGATCTTTTTCATCAAGTGTTGTGGTTGCCAAATCTTTTACCAAATCTTGTGCCCTGTATGCAATTCCCATTCCACATATATCAAATAGTTTAACATCATTTGCCCCATCTACAACACATACAATATTCTCCTTTCTTTCACGCCACTCGGCAATTTTTATGTTGGCAGACTTTGCCTTGTCTGAATCAACATTTATCTCTACTCCATCTAGCTTGCCATTCTTGAAGAGTAGTTCATTTGAAAAGACATAATCTAGTCCGAGTTCTTCTTTTAGTCTATCAGTCATTATTGTAAATCCACCAGAGACGGCCATCAGTCTCCATCCTGCCTCCTTTAATGCACGACAAGCCTCCTTTGCACCAGTCATTATAGGTAAATCGTCTGCTACCTCTTGGCAGGTTTCATAGTCTAGCCCCCTGAGTGCGGCAACCCTAGTCCGCAGGCCTTCTTCCCAATTGATCTCACCTTGGATGCCACGCTTTGTTATTTCCCAAATTTCATCTTCTTTGTTGAGTTTTTCTGCAAGAATTGGGAGGTATTCTGCATCATACAGGACTCCCTCAACATCAAAAATCACCAGCAATTGATTTCAACTTGCAAGCGAAAATTGAATAATATTAAAGTTTAATCGGCTGATCCCGTATGCTAGAGCACAAGATCAAACCCCATACCACACATGATATAAATCCAGACGCGGTCATATTTTGAGAAGACGTACTATACGGATGTGCAAAACTTGCCTAAATGCACAGCCATGCCAATAAGTAACAAAACGTTAATAATAAATCACGGTGAGATGGCATGTTAGTATGGATGAGTTAGAGCACAAGTTCGAAATCGAAGTTCAAAAAACAGAAAAGAGGCAAAAGATTACAGACAAGATAAAAGTAGAGTTAAAGGCCGCAGGTATGATGGATGAAAAGGGAAAGATCAAGCTAAAAGGAGTCAGTCCAAAGATGTTAAAAAGGATGAAACAAGAGTTTGTAGATTGTCCCGTTTTAAAAGAAGAGACACATTTTATCCAGTGCTTTATCTGTTCCAACTTCCAAAGTAGAGTTACAGGCAAGGTTCTTTGTAAAGGAGACCCTCTATAGATGCAATACATTGAAGAAATAACCCAATAACTATATCGGTGGGGCAATGATATGCGCAAGGATATGAGCAAAGAAGTAGGTATAACGGCTTTAAAAGATAAGGACTTTAGCGAATGGTACACGCAAGTAGTACTCAAAGCCAAACTTGCAGACTATGCCCCCGTCAAGGGACTCATGGTGTTAAGACCAGAAGGCTATTCAATCTGGGAGTCACTAAAGGCTACATTTGATAAAAAATTTGCAAATGCAGGGATTAGAAACGGTTTTCTCCCAGTGCTTATTCCAGAGTCACTACTAGGAAAGGAGAAAAAACACTTTGAAGGATTCAACCCAGAAGTGTTTTGGGTAACACATTCAGGCACAAACAAAATAGGTGACAGACTTGCACTACGTCCTACATCAGAAACACTAGCATATACGATGTACTCAAAATGGATTCAAAGTTGGCGAGACCTCCCGCTAAAGATAAATTTTTGGAATACCGCACTCAGAGCAGAAATTAAGGCAACAAAACCATTTCTTAGAACATCAGAATTTCTATGGCAAGAAGGCCACACAGTACATGCAACTAGCAATGAAGCACAAGATGAGGTGTTAAAAATACTAGAGATATACAAAAACACTGTAGAAGAAGAGCTTGCGATTCCAGTAAATATAGGTAGAAAAAGCGAAAAAGAAAAGTTTGTAGGTGCCATCTATACTGATACAATAGAATCTGTAATGCCTGATGGTAAGGCATTGCAAATGGGCACATCGCACTTTTTAGGACAAAATTTTTCCAAACCATTTGAGGTAAAGTTTGCAGACAAGGACAATGTAGAGCACTACACATGGCAGACATCATGGGGGGTATCATGGAGATTGATTGGAGCGATGATCATGGTACATGGTGATGACCAAGGATTAGTCCTGCCACCAAAAGTAGCCCCCATCCAGATAGTCATAGTCCCAATCTACAAAAATGATACAGAAAAAAAAGAAATCATCTCAAAATCTGAAGAGATAAAACATATTCTAGAGCAAAAAGACATTCGAGTCCACATTGATGTAAGAGAAGAATTTTCCATGGGATACAAGTTTAATGACTGGGAGATGAAAGGTGTTCCAATTAGAATGGAGTTAGGCCCCAGAGACATGAAAAATAATAGTATAATGTTAGCAAAAAGGTATAATGCTGAAAAGTCAAATCTAAACTTTGAAGAAATAGATATAATTCCTGCAATACTAAATGATATACAAAAAATGATGCTAGAAAATGCAAAAACCAGAGCAGATAGCATGTCTAGGCACATATCAGACTATGAGGAATTTAAAAAAGAGATTGAAAATGGAGGCTTCTTTTTTGCACCATGGTGTGAAAGTATGGATTGTGAGGAGAATATAAAAAAGGAGACAGGCGCAGACATTAGAGTGATTCCATTTAACTCAGAGGATGAATCAAAAAAATGCATGTATTGTCAAAAGCAAAGCAAAATCATCCCCATCTTTGCTCGTGGATATTAGCGGTGATATGGAATGATGACCAAAGATTTCATAATAGATAAAGAAATGCTACTAAAGCAATTTACAGAAACCAGAGTGGGAACATTAAGACTAGTCAGTACACT
>JAPOPJ010000047.1 GCA_026712925.1 Nitrososphaerota archaeon | reverse complement strand
TCAAGACTAGCAGAAATAATCCAAGGGTACATCATGCAGGCAATATTTTACTATGAAAGTATGGAGGCTTTTTGTAGTGATGTGAACTGTAGGCTATACAACGCTCATTGGCAAAAAGACTTGTTACACTCACAACTAGAGGTAGGAAAGCTGTGCAAAAAACACCAAGATATGCTATCTCAAATGACAAATAAAACATGATGGTTTTAGTATCTTTAGGATATGCCACATATACCATATTTCATACAACCATAACACCATACTAAAATACAAACTAGTCAAATACACAATATGTTTATCTTGCATATATGACATGTAAATTATACACATGACACTCCAAGATACACTCCAAGATACACTCCAAGCAAAATCCCACAAAAATTGCAAAATTCACACTAGGCAAGGTACGTGCATACAGCCAGTAAATGCAAAAAGTTGCGCCCATACATCATATCTGGGAAATGATATGTATGGTATGGGTATGATTCTCAACAAATACAAAAAATCCAGTAATTTATGCCAGTATGACTATCAGGTATGTGAAAGGTGGGAATTATGAATAAAATTACTGGAACCGTACTAAACAGGCTAACGATGGGGTTTGCCTTTGCAACCATCTACCAATTTGTAGTAGCTGTTGCCACATCCATCATCTCACTACCACTTACGGGAAATATTCAGGATTTGATTTCAGGATTTGAGACAATTGATTCTAGTCAAGGGTTCTTGTTTATAACATGGTGGATAATCTCAACTATACTAATTACTTCAATTGCACTTTTCATTTTACGTTACAAAAAATATCTGTCGCCATACAAAAAAGAACAAGGTATAGAGACACCTACAAAAATTACCCTATTTTCTGCAATAATAATAGGTGCTATAATCTCATTTTTGTTCTTTTTAATTGACATAGTAATTGGATATGTTGAAGTTGACACTACTGATGTGCAAGCAATATACCAGGCAGCATTGCTAGGTGATCTAAAACCTCTAGCAGTCAGTATTATCTTTTCAATCATAGCAGGCTTTGCAGTAATAGGTGTTGCAAGCAGGGCATCAAAAGTCAAGAAAATTACCAGAGATATAGGCATTGGTGAAATTGGACGGATGATAACAAAGACTACAAAAGAGGATACAGTAACTACTGCAGATATCAGTGGATTAGCAGCAGAAGACCTAGTTCATGTGGGAAGAAAAAGGGTAGACAAGATTACATTCTCAGTAACATCATACACACAAGATAGTTTCAATGAAATAAAAAATACAACAGACATACAAAAATGCCTAAACATCACAGAGTCAGGTGTGAACTGGATTAGTATATCAGGAGTACATGATCCTGATGTAATTAAAAAAATTGGTCAGCATTTCAAGCTACATCCACTGATGCAGGCAGATATAATGAATACAGAGTTGCGACCAATGCTGGATGCTACAAATCCAGAGCACATATTCATGATACTAAAAGTGCCACGCGTAGATAATAATACGGGAAAAATCACAAGTGAGCAAATTAGTATCTTGCTTGGTAAAAACTATGTCCTATCATTCCAAGAAACTGAAGATGACATGTTTGAATCCATACGGAATAGAATCAGAAAGGGAACAGGTGAGATAAGAAAAAAGAAAAATGACTATCTAGCATATGCCTTGGCAGACGCAGTTGTGGATAGTTTTTTTGTAGTTTTGGAAAAAGTAGGTGAGCAGACAGAGGAAATCGAGGAGGAATTAATGAGCAAGCCTGTCCCAAAGACATTAGAGCTAATCCACTCTATGAAAAGACAAATGATATCGCTAAGAAAGATAATTTGGCCCATGAGAGAAGTCATTGATTCATTTGAACGAGCCGCACCATCGCAACTTATTGAAAAAGCCACAAAACAATACATTCGTGATGTCTATAGTCATACAGTCCAGATAATGGATACAATAGAATCCCTACGAGATATGGTAAGTGGGATGCTTGACACATATCTCTCAAGTGTTGGAAACAAGATGAACGAAGTCATGAAAACCCTGACTATCATTGCAAGCATATTCATACCCATTTCATTTATTACAGGAATTTACGGTACTAATTTTGCATACATCCCAGGACAAGACTGGAATAGTGGATTTTTCATTATGGCAGGGATAATGACTACAATAGCACTTGTAATGGTGGGATGGTTTAAGAAAAAGGCGTGGATGTAACATATAGTACAGTACAAATTAGATAGACAATTTTGGCATGTGTGGCCAGATTAATTGGTAAATATGATTTTAAATGAATTTTTCATATACATGGTATGTTTTATGGGTGAAAATTATTAGTTTTGCAACACACCAAAACAACACTAAGGCTTTTAAAGTGATTTTTTTACTTTGCAATATGAGTTTGCGCTTAAATATGCCCTACCCCCCCCCCGATTTATGG
>JAPOPJ010000241.1 GCA_026712925.1 Nitrososphaerota archaeon | reverse complement strand
TGTGGGTATTGTATTGTACCGCATAATATGATACACCACATACAGCACCACATACAGTCTGATGCTACATCCAGAGCACAACATCACACATACCTCACACAGAATACCTCACACAGAATACCTCACACAGAATATCTCCCACAACACCATACCCAAACACCACACACACAACATGATAATAAAATTGGCGCCGCCCACCAGACTTGAACTGGCGACCAACGGATTAACAGTCCGACGCTCTACCACGCTGAGCTAGGGCGGCAACATGATTCCTCGCTGGCAGAAGTGATTTAATCCTTGCTATACATCTAGTTAAACTTTGCAAAAAACTCTTTAATTTCAACAGAATATTTCTCCACTATACTGACTATCTCTAGGTGCTCATTTTCAGTCGGCTCTCTTTTATGTACGATTTGAAACGCACTTAATGCTGATCCTACCATCTCACCGACAAAAAACCCGCACAAAAAATCCCCAATATTTCCACACTCCCAGACTTGGCCCACTCTAGGGGATGCACCAGATTTTTTATACAGCTGTAGTGTCTGCTGTATTAACTCTTCAGTCTGCCTGGCAAATTCTGCATCAAGTGCCATTGGTATGAACCTATTTCTCTATGCCCTTTTTCTTTTCATAGGCATAAATGCCATCAAGAAAGACGCGGTGATCTTTGTTTTTAACTTTGGTGTGCTGTTCAATGTTTGCAGCTGTCTGTGTGACATCAGTCCATACTCGTCCTGTTAATATGACATCTTCTCCTTTTGGCACAACTTTGACATCTCCTACTATTTTTGCAGTTCTAGCTGCATGCTCACCTTGAAAATTCTCAATTAAAACCATACCCTTATCAGTTTTGACAGTAATTGGAAAGTGTGCAAAGACTATCTTCATTTTTATTGTATATCCGGTAATTAGCCCCTCACAGATATTTCTAATTATAGAACGAGCAGTATGTAGTATGGCATAATCTCGCTTTCTTTTTCCTCGTGCCTTTATGGTGATTTTATCATCATTTACATCAATATCCACTGGTATTGCACGAAAGTTTTTGTGTGTTTTACCAAGTGGCCCATCAAAGTGTAGCATGCGTTTTTTTAGCACTATACTTACACCTTTTGGAATATCCAAAGTCTCTTCAAACTGTCTAGTAGACATATCCTATCAAGAATCCTCCCAAGCCCTGGTTTACTGCCTCATGATGTGACATTACACCTTTATTTGTAGTTACAATTAGCATTCCTCTATCATATGCTGGTAGATATTGTTGCTCCCATCTGGTGTACTCGTTATTTTTTACTTTAAATCGCGGAGATATAGCACCACACTTTGTAATTTTAGCAAGCAGTTTTATCTTGAATTTACCGCCTCGCTTATCATCAATATACTCAAACTCACCAATATATCCATCCTTTGAGAGTGTTCTTAGTACTTCAATTCCTAATTTTGATGTAGGTAATATGATACACTCTGATCTTCGGCGTGCTTCATTATTGTATAATGTTACAAATAGATTTGCTAGTACATTTGTTGCCGGCATATTTATCACATATTTTTCCTAAAGCCAAGCGATACTGCGACTTCCCTAAAACATCGTCTGCATAACATGAGATCATACTTTTGAATTACAGCTGTATAATCGCCGCATCTTTTACACCATCTAGACCCTCTACCAAAGTCGTGCTTTTTTCTTCCCGTAAACTCGTAAGACCTGTTTTTTCCCATTATACTACCGTCACTTCAAACTTTTGTACTAGATAATCCTTTGCCTCTTGGTTTTGTATTATGTGTGATTTTCCAACCCTAGCTTTGTGCTTGCTTCTCTTTCTAATGCCATACCCTGGCCTTGAAAGTGTAACTGATATGCCTAGTCCCAATATGCCAATTTGTGGATCATACTTTACCCCTGGTATATCAATATGCTCTGCAATGCCAAAGGAATAATTTCCAAAGTTATCAAATGCCTTTCCACGGACTTGATTTCCCTTTGCATCAAATAGTCTCTTGAGGAGTATGTTTGCATCTTCACCTCGTATGGTAACTGAAACTCCAATTGGCTCACCTTTCCTTACACCCCAGTCTCGCTGTGATTCTTTGGCTTCTCTTGGAGATGGTTTTTTACCAGATATTTGCTCTAGTGCTTTTTTTGCAATTTCAATTGCATCGCCGGATCTGCCAACCCCCATGTTTAGTACTAGCTTTTCAAGTGATATCTTTTTCATTGGGGATTCTATACTTTGAGACATGTTATCACTTTATTTTGATTAATGGCTCCTCTCGTCCAACTAGAATTATAATATCAGATGGAATCTCTATACTTCTCTCCCCAAGCCGTAATACTACTCTTCTTGGAAGGATAAATGTCCCCTCTTCAATTGACTCTATCATGCCAACTTGGCCTGCATTAACTCCCCTAGTTACTAGTGCTTGACATCCTGGCTCTAGTTTTATAATTTTGAGAATTTCTTGTTCTGGTACTTTGAGTAAACACGAATCTCCTATATTTGCATCAGCATCAGTTATGATTGAGCGGCCATCATGCAGTCCAATCTGGGTTTTACCGCCACTTATTGTAGTTTTACTACTTACTCTGACAAGTTTTAGTGACTTGTCTGCTTCATCTATTTTAACGGGTTGGAGAATTTTTTTATCCTTTGGGACTAGTCTGTATATGTCTGGAACGTTTTCTAGTTCTATTACATCCATTAATCCTATAGCGTGGTGAAGTGACTTTCGCACAACCCCGTCAATTTTGACTTTACCAGAGTATATGGTGGTTTTTGCCTCCCTTAGAGTGGTGACTATATTTAGCATATCTCTTAGAAATACTGCTGTAGGTATGGAGCGCTCTTTTTTATGCGGTCCTGGCCGTACATTAACTACAAATCGTTTATTCTTTCGTGTAATGCCCCAGAATTGCGGTGCCATCTGTCGTTTGAGTTTCTTACTACCTGATATGCTTCCCATTATACATCATCCTCTTTTTTCTCTTCTTTTGAGTCTTTACTATTCTCTGCTGTGCTCTCTGTTGTATTCTCTGATGTGTTTTCTGTATCATTGCTTGTCATATCGTTACTGGTCACATCATCACTTGCTTTATCATTATTAGCCATATCGTTACTGGCCACATCATTACTAGCTGTATCATCACTAGTCATATCATCATCTGTTTGCTTTTTTACAAAGTCATTTCGGGCTGTATGACTTTTTGCCAATCTCTCTTGCACTATCTTTTGCATATCATTATTTGTAGGGTCATACATTGTATCATCAGATGTATCAGTAGTTGCATCTTTCACACCATCTGCATCTGACATGTTTTTCATATCTTGTTTTGTATCATAGTCTAGCAAGTCATCATTTGATGAATCTTGGTCTAGTACAGATTCAGATTCTTGAGATATATTGGATTCAGATTCTATCATATCTTCGGATTCTGGTTGTTCTGTGACTGCTGGTGTAGTTGTAATGCTTTGCTTTGATAATCGTCTATCCTCATTGTCTAGTCCTGTTATTATAATATTTGATGCTCGTATATACACATCAATCTTTTCACCCTTTGCCTTTTCTTTTTTCAGACCATCAATTGCAACTGTACCATATTCCATAGATACTGAATGTACCTTACCAGTAACGCCCTTGTATTCTCCTCGTACTACTAGGATTGAATCACCCTCCAACACTCTAGTACTTCGCTTTCCATGCTTGAGGCGTAAATTTTTAGAGACATTACATACTAGCTGTTTATTTTTAGTGCCAGCCGAAGCACGATAAATCTGCATATTTCGCATCTTTGTTGGCTTCATATCATACCACCATTGATGCCAGATTGGCAACCCTTGGCCATTTCTCAGATGCCTCTGCGGCAACAGGACCTTTAATGTCAGTTCCCTTTACCTCACCTTCTTGAGTAATTAGTACTGCTGCATTATCCTCAAAACATACCCTTACACCATTTAATCTGCGCACTGCATACTTTTGCCGTATAACTACAGCACCATATACTTGCTTTTTTAGCTCGGCTGGTCCCTTTTTTACCACTACATTACAAAAGTCCCCAACAGCAGCTGCGGGTAGTCTTGAGACACGAGTCTTGTGCTTTTGCACATTAATTACCTCTAATATTTTGGCACCGGTATTATCTGCACATACAATATTTGCACCTACAGGAATTGACCTTGTAACATATGGGCGAAATTCTGCAACTCCCTTACCTGCTTGCTTTGCCATTACTTTCTAACCTCCACTACAACATAAGATACTGCCTTTGCAATAGGGCGGCATTCGGCAGTCAGGACGTGATCTCCTGCTGACACCTCCATACACTCTGGAACATGTGCATGAATTGTATTTTTACTTCTTGCATATCTTTTAAATTTGTTAAAATAAACTGGAGCTTCCTTTTGGAGAGTGATTGTCTGTCTTGCCTTATTACTTGTCACTTTACCATCAAATAGTTTCCCACGTATTGCCATTCTTCCATGAAATGGACAATGTACATCTTTACATGGACCCTCTGGCACTTGCACTTTAAGTCCGATATTAACTGTCATGCCTTTCTCCTCAGTCTATCAGCAGATCTCTTTGCAATATCTTTACCATACACACATACCATACCATCTGATGTTGCAAACTCCCACACACTTGTATCTTTTGGAAGGGATCTTGTCTTATCCTTACATGACATTTTTAACATTGATTTTGTTTCATCAATTATTACTCCATTTAATCCTATAACCTGCGGGTTTGTAGAGTGAGATATTTTAGCATACAACCCAATTAACTCGTGCTGTGTGATATTTTGTGATGTAATCATTTTTTTACCTCTGTTAGTCTAGTCATCATTCTTGCAATATCTCGCTTTAATGGCTTTATCTTTCCACTATTTTTTCGTAGTGTTCCCTTTGCACCCTCCATTTTCAGCTTTACCAATTCACTTTGTGTCTCTTGTATTCTATCTCTCAGGTCCTTTTCGTTCATTTCCCTTATTGTCTTCATACTTAGTCTGGTCATTTTAACTGCTCCTCTACATCTTCATGTGTCTCTAATTCTTTCATCTTTTCTGCTTCCATTTCAATGTGTTCGGATTCTGTTCTTGCTACTCGTTCTTTTTCAGTTTCATCTCGCATCTGACCAGT
>JAPOPJ010000329.1 GCA_026712925.1 Nitrososphaerota archaeon | reverse complement strand
TGTGATTCCACTGGCACCATCAAGCTTAAGTGTACTATCATTATCAATACTATCTCTGGCAGTTATGTTGCCTTGACTTGATATTTCAAGAATCTGCACCCCATCATCAATTTCTCCTGCCACAGCAAGATGCGTTTTATTACCTATCACAAATGATGTGATTCCACTAGCACCATCAAGCTCAAGTGTACCATCCATATCATCAATAGAGTCCGTCGCTGTTAGCTCACCCGGATCAGAAACATCAAGAATCTGCACCCCATCATCTTCATTCCCTGTCACACCAACATACGTTTTAGTTTCTATCACAAATGATGTGATTCCTTGTGCACCATCAAGCTCAAGTGAACTAGTATTATTAACGAGGTCAGGATATGATATCTTAGATAGATCCGTAACATCAATTATTTGCACCCCGTCATCATTATATCCTGTCACACCAACATATGTATTACCATTTATCACAAATGATGTGATTCCACTGGCACCTTCAAACTCACGTGCAACAGTGTCTGTGATGGAAGTAACTGCAGTTATGTTGGCCGGATCCGTAACATTAATTATCTGCACCCCACTTTCCTCACTTCCTGCTACAGCAACATACGTATTACCACTTATCACAAATGATGTGATTCCAGCGGCTTCTTCAAGCAGAATATTATTATCCGAACCATCATTAAAAGAGTCAGTCGCTGTTATGTTGCCCGGATCAGAAACATCAAGAATCTGCACCCCACCATCTTCATTCCCTGTCACAGCAACATACGTTTTACCATTTATCACAAATGATGTGATTCCATTAGCACCATCAAGCTCATAGTCAGTATCACCACTGTCATCTATATTGTCTGTAGGAGTTAAATCAACATTTGTTTGCGCAAAGGAATCATTAAAGGATATGCTCAAAGATGAAATTGCGATCACAGTTGCAAGCCAAATTACCCACGTATTGGGGGGGGGGTGATTATCATACATTTCACGATCTAAGTCGCTATACCAAGTATAAAAGAAGTTTGAACAATTTCACAACTCAAATTTGAAATTTACGTGTACAGTGTGATTCTCAGCCACAAAAACAGTTTTTTTTAAAGAGATTAGAATCAATTTGTCTAGTTAGTAATCAAATCGTATTTTATTTTGATGTGCTGTGTGATGATCTATATTTGGTCTTTTGTATGTTCATTACCAATACTGAATTTTCTCCCAGAATGGGTTAAATTTGCCATATCCTTATAGATTAATAAATTATATTAGAATAATAATATATAATTATACCAAACAACGCAGAAAATTCTCTCAGCACTCCTGATAGGACAGTCCAACTGGTTAGAAAAGAGATCGCTCATACTCTTTTCATTAATTTTCTAGGGTTGAGCACACATGTACAGCTTAAAAATACGAGAAAAACATACATCACATACTAGCAAACATCAAACCATCTTGATGTGTAGGGTAATTTTCTAGTGTGTGTTTAGGATGTACAGATAATTCCTAGAATAACACCTATGCTAGTGTAGGCAGTCGCGTATTTTCGCAGTCAGGCTGGACATTTCTGAATCATTTATTATCTTTCTCTTGGTCCAGACAGTACCTCTGTTACTATACCTTGGTATTATGTGGATGTGTACATGCGGGATTATTTGGTTTGCAACCCTGCCGTTGTTCTGTCCTAGACTAAATCCGTCTGCGGCTGTTGCTTTTAAAACTGCACTGGCAATTTTTGGTACTATTGAGAAGAGTCTTCCTACTTGTATGGGCTCCATATCTGTAATTAATTCGTGGTGCTTTTTTGGAATAACTAGAGTATGACCTATGTCAATTGGGTATCTGTCTAGGAATGCTGTATGGTATTCATCTGTATATACAAAGTGGGCATTCCTGCTACCGTTTAGAATCTCACAAAATATACAACCCATGAAACATTATAATTGATTTTTATTTAAAATGTTACTAAATAATCTAAAACCATGGTGACTAGTACTCATCAGCACTGCCGGGAATGTTTTTGGCACAAATCATGAATTATCTCTGAATTTTGCATATATTTTGTGCTTTGTATCGGGCACAAAAAGTACCAATATTACCAGTGTATCATAAACTGCATGACAAACTCGACGCTATTTTTAGCAAAGTTGGGATTATCTCGAGCTTGAAAATTATATCAAAAACATGCTATATGGCTAGGTTGTTGATTTGTCAAAAGCACGGAATTTATGAAAACTCTACCACACCGCAAGATTTTTCAATCATTTTACCCGCATAATAGTCTTGATTATTGTGTGTAAAGGTGCTAGCAAAAACGGACGGCACCAATCTTGTGGGTTTTTCCATGATGGGCACTGGGGTGATGAGGAGCTAGTCAAGCATCAAAAGATGCACCAATCTCTGGCAAGCCCAGATTATTTTTGGCTAGGCTTTGATTTATCGCAAGAGTCTGGAGTGTATAGCGGACGAGATGGAAAGAGATAGTGATGTGTGATCCATGCTATACTTGGATTCTCATAGTGTGGTGTGGCTTTGTAGACATGGTGCTAGAAAGACATGGTGCTAGAAAGACATGGTGCTAGAAAGACATGGTGCTAGAAAGACATGGTGGTAAAAAGGTCAATTTGCGCCAGCAACTAGTACAATGACTGCATTATACATTTGATGTTGTAAAGTGCCTAATCGTATCACATCTGACCGCACTACACCTAATCATACCCCATATCATGCTAGTCATACACTACACTTTGTGTGATGTGGTGAGAATGATTTTATTTTACAACAAAAAACAATAACTATTGCCCCCTCCAACTATACCATGGTCAAAGACAATCATGCTGGATTGGCCTGACTTTAAAGCAGTCCCAAACCCGGCAGTCTTTGAGAATGCCCACAGCACCATAAGATATAGGATTGCTTGGACTGTAGGTTCTGAGAGTGTCGATAATGAGGTACAGTTTTTCATTGATAAAATAAACATCATTACAGAGTTCTTTCCAGAGCTATCCTGGGTCAGAGAAATGTATGCAACAAAGAGTCTTTTAAGACACGAACAAGGACACTTTGACCTAGCAGAACTACTCCGTAATGATATTACAGAAAAAATCAAAAATGCCTTTGCAGGAAAATTATACCATACAATCGGCAAGAATGATGATCAATGCAAACAGTATGCAAGGGAGCATTCTGGTAGAT
>JAPOPJ010000048.1 GCA_026712925.1 Nitrososphaerota archaeon | reverse complement strand
GGAATAATCCCCCTGCCTCAATATTTGGGATAAGCCTCTCAGAGACTGATGGGTTTGCTGTACCATCTTCGTCTGGTTTGGAGGGGTTTAGCAACGGCAATGAAAAGTTTTCAGAGTGTAGCGGCACGCCATCAGGGTTTGACCATAATAATGTGGTAAGAAATCCCAAACGAATCAACACAAATTCTGGTATTATGCCTGGACAGATAGGCCTTGTTCCTGACGCATGGCCACTAGTTCAACTCTTTTCATTCTCTGATGTCGTTATACGGTATAACCCAGGCACGGGTGTACAAAAAGTCGACCTCAAGTATGGAGAAATTCCCAACATATCTGCACACACTGACAGAAATTCATATCCTCAAAACTCACATGTCTTTTTGACTATCCGTGATGTTCAGTTAAATCAGGATCCGACTGATGAAGATTCATGGACATTTGACACCGGCACACCAAACGCTGTATTTTATGATGTATTTGACAGGAATGGTATAATACGCAACCATACACTTGCTGACCTGTACCCGCATCTATCTGAAATGGGCTTTGATGATAATGGAGTGCTGTCTATAAGTGCAGGTAAAATACTCGAGTTTGGTACAAACTCTGAGCAACCGCAAACTCTTACAGCTGATGGCAGGCAATTCTCACAAGTTGTCACCATATCTGAAAGTGGACGCAATTCTGGTATCTTTGATACTGCTGATTACTCTGATGAATCACTAATATCTGTCAGGCATGACGCACCAAGGGGGCATGCAGCTTCAATTTCTTATAATGATGATACGATATCACTATTAACTGGGGCAGAATCTGCTGATATTTCACTTGGCAGACCTTCACTTGTATTGGATGTCTCAGGACCACTACTTCCGGGAACCAAAATACCAATAATTCTAGTTGATGGGGATCAGAATCTCAACTCTGGTATAAGGGAGACACTAGATGTCTTTCGCTCTACTGCAATAATCCCAACATTACATCTTGGTTATCCTATTACACTTGGAGGTGCATCTGGTGTAGAGTTTTCCAAAAATGAATCCGCAGAGCGACTTCCTATACCATCATCCACACCTGATGAAAACTCTTCCCGGCTATTTCTTGATACATCTGGCATATCTGGTGAATTTGAAAAGTTATCATTTCGTCTTGGAGTTACTGCATCTGAATTAAACTCCATACTACTTTCATCTAATGCCTATGGGACTAACTGGATTAACTATGACTTTAGGAGTTTGGAAAAAAATCTAAACATTACTGATTTTTCTGATACCTCAATTGTTCTCTTTATTGGTTCTGCTGATATGACTCCAGATATGGCTACTGGTGTGATTACTGATGTGGCTCCAGTCAGGCTTGCCGACTCTGGGAGTATTCGTTCCTCATTGGGAACAATCCTACTAGATGATGAAATAGTAAGACAAGTATCAGATATGTCAGGTGAGGTTTTTGTTGTGATAAATTTTGATGATTCTAAGGATAGTCCTGGAATTTTGTCTATCACAAATAATACAGAAAGTCAAATGATTCATCCAATAGTGCTTGACTTTTCATCATTTGGCCTAGATAGCCGCGACACTGTCAATAACTCTGTGTACAGATTCGAATTAGAAGAGACTGGTCCTGATACCTCAACGTTTGTAGGTGAAATGGAGTTTGCAGTGGCAAATCAGATTAACATTATTGATCCTTTATTTGCACAGTCTATCATTACATCAGGTGACAAAATTAAATTCATCATTGTAGGCGGGACGGCAGACAATGAAGACATTACAATATCTTACTCTGATTTGAGTCAGACCGGTGTTATGACTAATATTTCATCAAACTCTGATGTCGTGTCAAGCTCTGGCAGGTTAACACTGGACTCTGATGTGTATAGATTTGGGCAGCCGGTTTGGTTTACGCTAGAAGATCAGGATCTTAATCAAAGTTATGACAGCATAGATGTCTATTATGTGATTGATGATCCTGCATCACCTGGTGTGGATACTGTTGGAAGTGGAGGTAGCACACTCCTTGAGATACTGATAAAAGATATTCGGTACAAGCGGTGCACAATTGATGGAGTAGAGCATGGGGGACTGGCAGCCTCGGGATTTTCTCTAGTTGAAACATCTGTTGATTCTGGAATATTTGAGGGTGTCTTTAAAATGCCCTCAAGGATATGTAATGAGTCTGGTACAAAACTAATCTCTTCTGCAGGTGGAAGCTTGGATGCAAAATATTATGATTATCGCGATGCCTCTGGCAACTCTAACATATTCTCACTTTCAAAAAACACTCTGCATATACCCTTACACCTTGATACAGATACGGTGCTTATTCCACCGCATGGTGATTCTGAGGAGATTGTTCTGTCTGGAAGTGTATCTGATTACAAGCGAAATACCCCACTAGTCATACTTTTGATACATCCAGATAATACAGAGCATACATTTACTGCAAAGCTTGCCTCTAACGGGGAGTATAGGGCGATATTTACAGTAACTAGTGCCTCTATACCGGGTATCTATGATATCTTGCTGACTCATGATGGAATATCTGTTGGGGATGCCTCCTTTACCGTATCGCATTATGAGGTGCGAGGGTGGGTAAGGGATGTTGCTGAGTTGTGGTCCGAATCAGCCGTATCTGATTCTGAATTTCTTGATGGTCTTGGGTATGTGGCAAGCCAAGGGGCGATCTTATTACCTACTGGAATATACCAAGATGCTCATATACCGTCATGGGTAAAGATTACTACTGGCTTGTGGTCTGGTAATCAAATCAATGACAGAGAATTTTTGGGAGCTATCCAATTTTTGGTAAAAGAGGGTATAATTAGAATATAATTTTGTCAATTTTTTTTCCATTGAATACATAAATACCCTCTAACACAACTCAAACATGAAAATGAGGCTTAGGGGTTTTTTAGCTGTATCACTATTATCTATATTCATACTATCTCATGGTATGGGGGGAAGTGCATTTGCAGATATTCACAATCTCCCACCTGTATCACTATCCACTGAATTACCATCTTATGATTCTGGTGACCGCGTAAACATGAGTGGTAGTATAAAGAATTTTGATTCTGATATTGATGCTGGCAAGGCTGTAGTCATCAAGGTGACTAATCCTAATGGTGATCTTGTTACTATAGGGCAACCTACCCCCGAATCTGATGGCACATTTACACACAGTATTGTAGCTGGCGGTCCGTTGTGGAAGGATGCTGGTGATTATACTGTAGAGGCCATTTTTAACTCCAATACTGCTAAAACAATAATTGTGTATACTGGCGGTGAAATTCTAACATGCGCATCTGATCAAGAAATGGTAAATGGTAAATGTGTTGACAAGCAAGCTCCTCCTCCACCACCGCCACCTACATGTGCAGATAATCAAGAACTGATAGGCGATGAATGTGTTGACATACAGCCTCCTCCTCCACCACCGCCACCTACATGTGCAGATAATCAAGAACTGATAGGCGATGAATGTGTAG
>JAPOPJ010000049.1 GCA_026712925.1 Nitrososphaerota archaeon | reverse complement strand
TAGCTATAACATATGATTCAAGTTGGGATGACGAACTAAAACAAGCCAACGATTCTAAAAGAGGTTTACTCCATCCAAGTATGCATCTGGAATGATCATGCTTGTAGCCATGCTGAGAACAGCGTATGGATTTCAATACAGACAATTATCTGGATTTATTGCAAAAACACTGGGAGAACACAATACGCCAGACTATACTGTGCTGTGGCGTAGAATAAATCAACTTGATATAAAATTTACGATGGTTTTGTGCAGGTATCGAACAGAAAACATCTATCACAATGCTGGCAGATGTGTGATATCCCAATAGTTCGCATTAGGACTTTGCATGTATATCTGCCTAGGATTACTGAGGATTTACCAAAAACCTTGAATTTGTGGAAGAATCTATGATATGGTGTGGCATGTGAATCTCTTCTATTTTTGACAATCTTTTCTAACCTTACAGCATTGCGCCTGTTCTTTTCGTGATTGGCCAATACAGCAGACTGTACTGTGCGTCCGAGCAGGGTTAACACGGGATGTTTCATTTTTTGAGGATATTTGATCTCTGATAGTTCCACATTACGATACTTTGCACACAGTTTCTGCACCCAGCGTGGAGAGATATCAAGATGTTCTGCAACCTCTTTTGTGCTCATTGTACCATTGCTCCTTGTACGTACAAGCCACATTACCTGAACTTTATCCAATTTGTTGACTATCTTGAGCCATCGACCCTTCTTAATCGCATGTTTTTGTGCTTGTCTGGTTTGGATCCACCATCTGTATTTCCACTGGCTGTTTGGATAAGTCAATGCCCAATTATTACTCAATTCTTGACACCTCGCCAAATACTCTCAGCATGCGAACTACTTTTCTTAAATGTACTATGCATGTACCGATCAAGCCCGAATCTGGACACGAATACGCTTGCAATAAATGGAGAACTAATGGGTCAAGGTATAATGTTGGCAGATTCAACTGGCATAAAACAAGCCAATCGAGGTGAATGGATACGAACAAAGTAGAAGATGCGTCGTTGATTTGTCAAGATACATGTACTGGCAGATGCCGATACTCAAAAAATACTTGCTGTTATGATAACTGATGATAAGACAGGTGATTCCCCCATGTTGAAGAATGTACTAGGAACAGTTGTGAGACCAGAGTGTGAAGAAATAGAGTATGAAGAAATAGAGTCTAAAGAAATAGAGTGTAAAGTAGATAACATGAAAGACGTACACATGGAACTAATCTGTGGAGACACATGTGTAGATGAACCACTGCCGCGTGTAAATTCACCGCCCCTCAATATGCTTGCAAAAGGTATATTGCCACTTTCATTATTGTGTGGAGAACAACCCTGCTCTGCTAGAGTGTATCTGCTTGCAGACGAAGCGTACGCGTCACATGAAAATATGAAATTATGCAAACTGGGAATTGAACCACTCATTTCTATTCAAACAAGATGCACTACAAATAGAAATAGTACTGGTGATGCATGGGGAAATGGTGCGAGATCAACTCGTATGTAGTCGGGAGAAAAACATTGGTAACATGGACAAAAAATGAGAAAACCGCAGATTGCAAAAGAATGTGGTTAGTCACAACAGAAGATGGCTAATTTAGATAATCATATCCGCGTTCAAAAGGATGTTTGGAGATCACATACACTCTCGTAAATGGGAAAACATGGTTCAAGAGATAAAACTAAGAGTTGCCTTGTACAACAGGTGGCAAGAGGAGTAATATGTAGGGACTAACGAGGGATGTAGCAAAGATGTGCCTTCTCTTTAGACAGGGCTATGGCAATTTATGCAACAAACTTGTATGTCAGAAACCGTAAAAACTAGGTGAGTCACAGAATGAACAAAGTTGCTACACTAGTAGAACCGTTCTCTAAAGATTTTGTAAATGCATTTCGTTTGTTCAAGGTGCATTTACAGCACACTAAAACAGTCGTGTTTGCTGACAAGGTAAATCTAGAGGCTACAATAGTGCATTTACCATACACAGCAGTAAAGACACTATATCTCAAAAAACTGATAAGGCGGCTGTAATGTTTGAAGGTATGACTGATTTTATACACATACCGTACAAGACCATATACGTAAGGGATGTGATAAAAATGAGCCCCGATGATTTGCTTAGCATGATGGCCACACTCGAGTCTGGAAATGCCTATTGGGCAGACGGTGTGCTGTTTGCAAGCTTTGCAATGACTGATTCTGAAGAGTTGGCAAAAAAAGAGATGAATGGCGAGACATACATTGACAAGATTGTATTTGCAAAACACGACATGTACACAAAAACTGTAAAATCATCTCACAATCTAGAGATAAACGTACTCAATGTACAAAAAAGCAAATTGTACAAGGATCTAATTTCATGGTTAAAGGCACATCCAATTTGGGATGAGTAAGCATTAACTTGACCGTATCACATCCCTGCAGACTCCGCACATGTACGTCTTTTTGAGGTGATCCACCTCGAGAAAAAACGAGTATGTTCCAAAATAATCTTTAGGGGTTGCCATGCCACCTGGCACTTTTTTTTGGCACCTTGTACACTTCAAATCTAGGTGGAATCTGACCTTTTCAGAGTTTTTTTCCAACTTGCCTATAATCAACAATTTTTGTTGGAAAATATGGTATAAACGGTTGCTGGTACAAATGTCGTGAATTGCATACTGTGGTAGTGCATGTGGTATTAACATGCGATATCAATACATACAATATCAATACATACGGTATCACATGTGCTCTGACCTGTCAACTATGACACTCTTTCTATGTGGCGAAATTATATGATTGGTTGTCTGAAATCTCTCCATCTATTCTAACTTTATCTAATTTGTACACAAATAGTGTTTAGGTATTGCGCGGCATTTCCTCAATTTTCCACGTCTGATTACCATTGTCATCAAATACGTACCACTGACGATATACTGCCTTTTCTTTTGTAGTTCTTCGATGTTTAGCATCCAAGTATGTGTACCAATCTGGAGGTTCTGGATATTCCATAGACTATATTACTACAATGGATTACTTAAGTAATTATTCTAACTCGATTCTCCCACAAATCTGTGGCTTTTTCTAATTAAATTCTATGATATTGATATTATTCGTATTTGCTCACATACTTGAAGTAATTGTGATTGTCCAGTATGCACAAAATGTCTTTTGATATGTTAGAGTGTATGGTTGTATTGACTCTGCTGAGAACGTTGAGAATTTACCAAAAGCCTCGAATTTGTAAAAGCCCGTCATACAACGACACCAAAAAAACATGGCACTAGTGCATTGTGTGTTTAATGACATATTGCCTCTAGAACTTTCTCCAACAGTGTAGATGTGATGTATCATAGTAAAGTCTGTTGGTAATGATTGACTTGTATTTGTGTGGCAGATTTTAGTTGTGTGTGCCCGGAATGTCATGAAATTTTCCGTGATTTCTAGGGGTTT
>JAPOPJ010000113.1 GCA_026712925.1 Nitrososphaerota archaeon | reverse complement strand
GGTCTCAGGTCTGTTCCAAGAATTGACATTACCTTTTTCTCATCAATCATTCCAATCCAGATAGAACTCAATCCCAGCCCTGCAGATGCAATAAGTGCATGAGATGCAGCAAGTGTCGCATCCTGTATAGAGAATTTTTCTAATATTCCCGGTGGGAATTTTAGTTTGACTCTTGCTGGACCCATGCAAAATACAAGCACTACCGGTGCATTGACATATTTTTGGTTATTTGCGGCCTCTACTAGTGCTTCTTTTGCCTTTGCATTTTTCACATAAAATATCTTTAAACCTTGAAAGTTACCTGCTGTGGGAGCAGTATCAGCTGCTGCAAGTATCTTGTCAATTTTCCAGTCTTCCACCTTTGTTTTAGTAAATTTTCTTGTGGACCGCCTTGTTGCAAATATTCGAAATATGTCAGATTCAGATGTCTGGTTTGGTTTTGATGGTCCAGAGTGCAGTATAGCATGGAGTAATGATTGCTTGGTTGCTTGTCTCGAGTCATCACTCTGCGGCGGTGGTTTTTCTTTCTTGTCATCCTTTCGTACCCAGACTGACGGATAGAACTCTTTTGAGCTGGTATAGACGTGTTGTGGCTCGTGCGGAATTTTGACAAATTCTAGTACCTGTCTTTGTAGTTCAAATGTATCTGCCTCAAGTAGTCTATGATCCTGTAGGGTGAACTGCGTTACATCCGAGTTTACAAGTATTGTGCTGGTTTGATCCTCTAGAATTACCGTTCCAGTAGAATCTTTGCGTAATAGTTCTGTAAGGGAGTCTAGCTCGATTTTATTTAATATGACAACATCAGAATCATCTTCTGTTATTCCTGACCAAACAAGTCTGCACCCATGTTTTGAGGTGTATGCCGGCTCTACCTTTGTAAATTTCATGTACTCTATTCATTCTAGCAGGTTAAAAAGGTGGTCAGGTGTATGGTATTTTAGAAAATAATCCACTTTACACATGTATTGCGCAAGCTAGAATGTGGTTTAATATTCCATGTATAGAATTATCTGATAGTTTGAAATTCAGGCTAGTCATGGCGTATTTGTCTGAAAGTATTGCAGTGCATCTTTAATTCCTGCTACCTCTATTACATTCATGCCAAACGCTTCTTCAGTGATTGAAGAGAGTTGTTTTTCTTCAAGTGTGCACGACCTGTATACAAAGTTCCCAGCCCTGCTTTCTTCACAGGATTCAACGGCCGCAACATTCTGATCTACAGGTACAAGAAATATTTGTGCACCATGCTTTCCGACGGCTTCTGCCTTTTCAGATATACCTCCGACTGTTCCTATGCTAGCATCGGGCAGAATAGAACCAGTGATTACCACATTATTACGGATTGGCATTCCTTCAAGTTCAGATACAAGAAGTACTGCCATTGCAGATCCAGCACTGTGCCCGTCTACTGTCTGTAAATCTTCATCATCCGTATCAACAGTTATTGAAAATACAACATCTTTGTCAGATAAATCTGCATAAAAATATTTCTCTGCCACATCTGCGGCAGTCCTTGCAGATTCTTGAAAACTAATTCCAGTTGGGACTTCAGTATCTACCAAAACAAGTCCCTCGCCTTGTTCCCTGACAGATACGGTTATTTCCATTATAGTACCCTCATACTGCGTCCTCTCAAAGAACATGTCCCGCATAACTAGTGGCCTTACTGCTACTGCAGTTATTGACCTGCTACCATCTTCTGATGGAATTATGTGATCTCCCACCTCTACCGGTTGTTCATCATCAGAAAATCCGATATCGGATTCAGATTGTTCGTCTTGTGGAGTAATCTGTGTGTCAGAACCAGAACCATACTCAGAGAGTTTGTCAGTTGTATCACGATTATCTTCGGTTATCTGGTCAAGTAGTGTAACTAGCTGTGTATTCTGTTGGTATAGTAAAAAATTTCCAATTAATGATGCCCCTAAAACCACAAGAATTAGAATTAACAATTTTTTAGTCATTTTTGTTTCACCTTTACCGTATACATGATTTTCTTGCCTATATTGGTTACACATATTTTCTAGATTAGAAAATCGTTATGTCTACAAATCAGTATTTTGGTTTTGTCAAAGTAGTAAATGCTCTTTTTTGAAATCATGGTATTAGTAATATTGTTTAGCTGTTAGGCTAGGTGGTCTACACGTCATGAATTTGAATGAACTATTTAGATAACTAGTAACTATTCACACCCATATTCCTGCAAATACAAAATTAACATGCATTCTTCCCCCTATGCGCAAACTATCTTGGAACATGAGCAGATACAAAATCTATATAGAATCATCTCACACTATAACTCCAAAAATCTTCTCCAGTGACGCAGATTCCAGCAAAATATCTGAATTTGGCGACATAGTACATCTAGAATCATCTCCAACGACATGATTGTGAAGCATGGTAGTGAAAACTGATGGGGTATCTTTGTTTCATATTATTTCTACAACAACTCATAACAGACTCTAAACGTGCACTTGTGTAGAGATTGCAAAATGTATGACAAGCTAAATTCACTACTTTTTATGCTACAAGGAATCTAGGTGCGGCATGAACAGAGTACAATAATTTGAATATGGTGGACCGGAAGGGATTTGAACCCTTGATCCGATGCATGCCATGCACCTATCCTACCAGACTAGACGACCGGCCCAACAATCAATAATTGATCTCTTTGTGTTTTTTAAAAATGGTTATTAACGTTTAGTCGGCGCATCAGGCGGTAGTTATCAACAATCTCTCAAAAACCACTCATACCCATACCAGATAGACAAGAGATGCCACACCTGAAAACTGCACGATTTAGAATCTGTCCTGAAATCATCTATCCGGCCACATATATTCAAAAGCACACCAATACTATACATCACGCACACTATACTGTACTCCATACACTACACCAAAAGCCCAAATCCTCACCAAACTCATGCCAAAATAGCCCAGAATGGTGTAGCATACCCTTTAGTATCATCCATTCCATCATGTCAAAGTCAACACAAAACATTTAACCATATTTAACATGATTGAATCGTTATGGTAGTAGACAACAAGGCAACAATTACCTATGTTCAACTATTAAAGGAGGATCTCGTCATACTCAGAATAGTTCCCAAAGAAGGAGAGGTTCCCGATTTTGAGGCCGGTCAGTTCATAACACTAGGCCTGCCAAACCCCAATGAAGGAGATAAAATAGTCCGCAGAGCATATTCCATTGCATCACACCCTGAAAACAAAAAATTCGTCGAACTAGTAATTAGATGGGTAAGAAAACCACTCCCAGGAAGGTTAACTACTCAGATATTTAGTGCAAAAGAAGGAGACGAGATACTATGGCTAAAACCTACCGGTAGAGCACTTTTAATAAATAACGAACTTCCAGATGGCACAAAAGATACCAGAAGAATAGTATGTATCGGTGGAGGAACAGGACTTGCACCATTTGTAAGCTTTGCACAACACCTACACGCAATAGGAGACAAAAGAGAGATAGTCATATTACATGGTGCAAGCTATGTAGATGAATTAAGCTACAAGGAATTACTTACAGATCTTGAAAATGAAAGCATATCAAGAGGAAAAGACGAATGGAATTTCAAATACAGGGCATCTATAAGCAGACCACAAGAATGGTTCAACAGAACATGGTCAGGACAAATAGGCAGAGTTGAAACATTTCTAAGACAGCGAGACGGCGGCACATCACCCTTAGAAGAGCTTGTCGGTGAAAAGATCACCAAAGAGAATACCATATTTTATGTCTGCGGATGGCAGGGTACAATAGACGGTGTGATGGACTTTTTAAAGCCAAAGGGCTTTGTCACAGAACATGACAAACGTGAAGATGGAAGCTTTGAGGTAAAGTACGAGTCATACGGCTAAAAGTACAATTAGATATACTATTAGAGATACTATTAGAGATGCAAGACGTACTATTGAGTATAGTTAGGAGTAAAGCAGCACTAGAGTATGATTAGGAATGTTATTAGAAATATGATATTATATTCTAGGAGACTAGACATCCAGTTAATGATATAATCACAAAAACATTACACTAAAATCAACCATTGAAATATGACTAATCCCACATAATAACAATTGAGAACTGCACTATACCTAGCTCATATGAATCCCGTAACTAATGCACATGTAGATATTATCAACGAGTTAAAAGAAATGGCAGATACAGTCAAGGTCATGCCAGTAATATTTAGAACAAATCACGAGGTAAATAGCAAGAGTTTTCCATTCAGATATGAGACAAGAAAAAAAATGCTAGAATCCATATTTGCCGATACCATATCCATTACAGATGACTATACATTTTTTGCCCCATTCAAGAAATACCTGCCCCCATTGCTTGCACCAAAGTCGTGGGAGTTGAGAAAAAGAATCCTAAGAAATGTAGAGGGAGACTATTTCTCATATACGGGCGATAAAGCAGAAGGGTATATGCTAAAATTATACAGACTAAAACCCAAAGTAGGCAAAAGAAGACAAATTTCTGCCACATCCATCAAAGAGAATCTATACAATATGGCACTAGGAAATGATACAGACTGGCAGGCAGGCGTGCCAGAAGTAGTTGCAGATATTATCAAAAAAGAGTGGAAAGTAGTAGAAAAATTTGCACCATTAAATGATGCAACTAGACGCATTGCAGGCATGAAATTTCCAAAAGAGGGCTGGTCAAAATAGATTAATACAGAGTGGATAAAAAATTCCTATGAAGTTACCACTATCAAAATATGTATGGCTTGATGGCAAATACATCCCAACAGAAAAGGCAACAATCCCCATTACAACTCATGCAATACATTATGGCACATCTGTCTTTGAAGGGATTCGAGCATACTGGAGTGTGGGTAATTTATTCATATTCAGGCTATACGACCACATAAAGAGATTCAGAAAATCTGGCTCATTTTATAACATGTCACTAAACTTTTCAGACAGCCAAATAAATAATGCCATAATAGGACTGTGCAAAAAAAATAAAATAAAAAAATCATGCTACATCAGACCGTTTTACTTTATTGGAGAGTATGGAATAAATCTGCATGTCACAAATATGGCACCTACACATGCAGCTGCATTTGTATTTCCACTTGGGCATCTCTTTGATAAAAATGGAATCTCTGTAGGAGTATCATCATGGAGAAAGTTCTCAGATGTCTCCACCCCACCGCAGGCAAAGATGGGCGGAAACTATCTCAACTCCATAATAGCAACACAGGAGGCAAAAAACAACGGCTTTGATGAAGCCATACTACTAGATCATACCGGGAATGTAAGTGAGGCACCAGGTGAGAATATATTCATTGTAAGAGATGAAAAGATAATAACTCCCACACTGTCATCATCTGCACTAGATGGAATTACACGAGATACGGTAATTACAATTGCAAAAGATCTAGATATGGATGTTATACAACGTGACATACCAAGAAGTGAGATATACCTTGCAGATGAGATATTTCTAACTGGAACAGCAGCTGAAATCACACCAGTCACATGTGTGGATAAAAAAAAGATTAATGATGGTATTATAGGGGATGTTACAAAAAAACTAATCTCATCATACCATACCATTGTGAGAAATAAAAACAGCCATTACTCCCACTGGCTTACAGCGGTGTACTAGATGAGAATAGCACTTGTAGGTACGGGAAGCTGGGGAAAGAATCATGCAAGAATCCTCTCAAAATTGGGAGTCTTGTGTGCAGTATGTGATTCTGATAATATCAGATGTGCAGAATTTGCAAAAAAATACTCTGTAAATCAATATAATACGATAAACAAACTAATTGAATCTGAAGAATTTGATGGCGTAGTAATTGCAACACCTACCACTACACATTACTCCATTGCATCAGATTTCATAAAGGCAAAAAAGCACGTCTTTGTAGAAAAACCAATCACTACAGAGTCTAATAAAGGCCAAATACTAGCCGATATGGCAGCAAAAAACAATACAATCCTCATGTGCGGGTATGTAGAGAGATTCAATCCTGCTGTTACTCTAGTAAAATCCCTCCTAGATGAGAAAAAATATGGAGATTTGCTCATGTTGGAATTTCACAGGGAAAATCGCAGACCGGCAGGCACAAAAAATGTAGGAATCATACATGATACATCAGTACATGATATAGATACTGCAAACTGGCTTTTTGGACAGATGCCACTACTAGTATTTGCAAGAGCAGGAATACTAGATGATATACATGAAGAGTATGCAAGTATTATGCTAGGGTATGAGGGAAATAAAACTGCCATAATATCATCAAACTGGGTAACTCCAAAAAAGCTTCGAACATTTAGTGCAGTATGTACTGATGCTATTATTTCATCAGATTATATAACACAGGAAGTGAAAATAAAAAGCACTGACACAACAGAAACCCTCAAAAATCACATACAAGAACCACTATTCCTAGAGATGAAATATTTCATGGAATGTATCATGGGGAACCACATCTCCACACAATCACAACAGGCAGTAAACGTGACAAAAATTGCAGAAGCTGCACTTTTATCTAGTCAAAAGGGAGTTCCAATTTATCTGGAGTTAAAATGAACAAAAATATGTTAGACATTTTAGCATGTCCCATAGATAAAAATCACCCACTAGAGTTATTTGAAATATCAGCACAAGATAGTATAATATCAGAAGGCGCATTATACTGTAAAAAGTGCACAAGATTTTACCCCATAATAGAAGAGATTCCAATAATGCTGCCAGATGACCTGCGAGAAAAAAAGTTAGAGATGGAATTTCTCAAAAGAAATGAAAAATCACTCCCAGAAAAGATAGTAAATGTTGCAAAACCGTGGCATTTGTGATGATATTGTCAGAAAGTATCATTTCAGAAAAGGCAGTAATTGGGAGTGGTACAAAAATATGGCACCATACCTACATAGGAGATGATACTGAAATAGGAGATAATGTAGTGATAGGTTCACTTGCACATATAGATTATAACGTAAATATTGGAAATAACACCAAAATAGAAGGCCAAGCATATATCGCGCCCCTGTGTAAAATAGGAAATGATGTCTTTATTGGTCCAGCAGCAGTATTAACAAATGATCCATACCCCATGTGCAACAAAATGTCAGGAGTCACAGTATTGGATGGTGCAATAGTTGGAGCACGGGCAGTCATTAGAGCTGGAGTAACTATTGGCAGAAATAGTGTGGTTGGGATGGGCTCAGTAGTTATACGGGATGTTCCTGATGATGTAGTAGTAATGGGAGTGCCTGCCACAATACGATATACACGAGCAGAATATGATACTAAAAAGAAACGCTGGCAGGAAAGTTAGTGTCTTGCCATACCCCCAAATATGTGATTCTTTACAGCAGACAATGATACTACCCACAAAGTAACTAGCAATATGGCAATGACAACCTTTAGAATTTCACCTACAAAGCCAAGCTCATCATACCATGGTTCAAATCCCCCTAGTATTATTACTGCCACACCACCGCCAAGTAGCATCATACCCCATACTATAAGCAAAAATGTAACCAATCTAATCATGTAGATATCACCATATCGGGTACAGACACCATCACCATATCGGGTACAGATTCCACAACATGCTCCATTGTATATCCTGCAAGTGCAGTTGCAGACATTACATTTAGCATCTCACTTAGCATCGCACTCATCAGCACATCTACCATACCAGTCACCATACTAGTCATCATACTATTCACCATACCGTTCATCGTACTAGTCAGCACATCAGTCATCACATCAATTATAGCACCGGTCATCATGATTGCAGTAATTACTGCTAAAACTCCAGACAGTATGGCAAGCTTGAATATCATCATAACGACCTGATGTTCAGACATTGGGTGCGATGATGTAATTATTCTAACCAAAGTAAATGGGGCTGCCGCATCAGTTGCAGCTGCAATCTTCATATCCTTTGTATGTAGTACAGGTCTTGCTTGAATTTGTCTGTGCTCTACTATTCTCTTTACACTAGATAGAAAGAAAAACGAGTTCAACACAGCAGGAAGTATTGCAACTGCTGCAACTACTTCGACATTTCCCACTATTGCAATTGCACCATACATACCTCCCAGTACAAGCGCACCAGAGTCACCGGGAAATATTCTGCTTGGTATTTTATGATATTTGTAAAACGCCAAAGATACACAAACTAGTAACAAACATACCAGTGCAATCTCATAATTTTGTAAAATAAATAATGATACAGATAAAGATATGCCAGCTATGACCATAAATCCACTTGCCGCTCCATTGAGCACATCTATCGAGTTTACTGTATTCCCAGTTACAAGTATCATAAAAATTACCACCCCTACATATACAATTGGGGTATGAATTACACCAAACAGTGGAAATGTGATATTTGCATCATACACTCCAAGTAGTAAAATGGGAGTAGCAGCTACTCCTAATGCTACAGGCTTGAACCACCTCCCCATTATTCTTCTATCATCGACAAAACCCACAGCAAATGCAAGTACACATACAAGTAATATGGCTAAAATCTCACTAGATTGCAAAAAGATGTATAATATCATTCCAGAGGATATTATACCAAATAATATGACAGGACCTCCTGGTCTTGCCACCATTACTACACCAGATTTGTTTACATCACGTACTGTGATGTTTTTATTTTGCAGATATGAAATTAATGGAGGCGTACAGAAATACACTACAACAAATGCTATCACACATGATATAATACCTGGAATAAATAATTCTGTCAATGCCTGGTCCTGCGCAGCTCGACTTTGATTTTACCTGCTAGAATAGTTCCTATCTTGTCAATTCCTGCCAGTTTCTTTACAGGTACTTTTTCCAAATCCTCAAGGTTGCAAATTTTATGTCTATACAAAGCTCTGGCTCTAACTCTTCCTATTCCTTTGAGTTTCACCAAATCTAGTAATTCCTCTTTTATGCCATATTTGAGGCGCATTCGGAGCAAATCCAACTCATCAAGTAAATCTGCCCTTTCTGCATGCTTTGCAATCTCCCTCATACAATATACGAGCCTATCTGCATTTTCCATCATTCTATGCATATCCCCAGATTCTATTCCAAAATTCTCAGATAATAATAACTCAGAGGATTCAGCAATCCAGTGATATAGAGCAATCATACTACGTGAGCAATCATACTCTGAGATATGCTCAAATAGCTCCCCAGAGTGTCTCTCAATTATATGACTTGCATTTTCATAGTCTGCATTTCTCATGTAAAACTTTGGGAAAAACTCTTCAGCAGATGTCAAAACATGTAAGAATCCAAGTGTGTGCTTGCGTTTTTTTGATGCTGATATGATTGCCTTTTTAAAATTTGTAGCCGTATATGGGTCTAGATATAACATGGAGGTCTTTTGTCCAAATTCGGTAGCAGCATAGCGATCCCCCTTTGCCACCACCATATCCTGACTTGTCAGAAATCGCAATGATATGCTAATTGCAAATTTCACACTAGCTTTTGAAGACTGCACCCCTCCGAGTGTTTGCAAGAAAAATCCCAATAAATCATCTTTTTTTATTCCTGGATGTGTCACAATCACACTTAGTATGTGTGTTCTCAAAGAACGGTCATCAGTTATCTTTGATATTATGGGTTCTGGAGTGCCATCTATATATCGCTCAATCACATCTTCTGCATTATCATTTCCCACTACTATTGC
>JAPOPJ010000091.1 GCA_026712925.1 Nitrososphaerota archaeon | reverse complement strand
CATACATTTCTGTAATTTTGCTGGTGTTTTTATCAAGTAGTTCATACTTTACAATATATGATGGGATTGCCAGAACATGTCCCAATAGTCCAATCTTCTCTATCAACTCGGGACATTTAATCTCATTAGATATTGCAATCATGGTACTAGAATCTAATATTTTCAAAATTTATCTCAGGGTAATCATGTTCATGGCATTCATTTTTTTAATTATAGTGTATTGTGGTATTTTTAGCAATTCGCCTGCACGCTGGGCGCTGATTTTATGCTTTTTGAGTAATGACATGACGTGTTTTTCCATGTGTGGTTTCAGGTTTTCATATTCATCAGATTTCTTAGTCATATCAGGATGTGCAGAATAGATGTAAGTAAGTAGTTCATTTTTGGTCATGTCATTTAGAAAGTCTTTATGTTTATTTAGGATATATAGTGTCTTTTCATCTTCATTTTTGTGCAATTCCTGTGCTATTTTTTTGCCAATCCCAGTTAGGGTAATTTTCCCCACATCTTCAGTTAGTACACCAATTTGTTCTAGGTATCGTGCCTCTTCATCTAGTATTTTGCTGTACGGACCATAATTGCCTGATTCATAACTGCACAGTTCTTTGATCCTCACTATACTATTTGAGATGAGGTACATAATTTTTTGAAGTTTCAGTCGCCCCTTAATAGACTCGTCATTAGCATTGGTCATTAAAATTATGAATTTATGTAGATCATTCCCATCTTGTAGTATTTTCTTGATTTCCAATTCTACTTTGTAACCCATGGTGATTAATAGTGTACAGTTATAGTATAATAATCTGATCTATGGCAAGTTCTTCCACAAATTCGGCGCTTTGTTAGTTTGAGCTCTTGATCTCGATATGTCCGTCTCAGATGATAAACTTGAGGTGTTTTGGATTCTTTAGCATCTTCAAAATGGGTTCGGGCATATGACAGTATATGGTCACTCTTGCGGTGTTTGGTATTGTGGATGTAGTAAACTCTGGCATCTTTTGTCCATTCAAGCTCCGAGTTTGGGGAAGAACCAGTTAGCAATCAATCTATATAATAACACCGGCTGGAAATCTGAAATTTGAATCCTTTAACAACCTTACAACTTTGTCAAACTCATAACTACTCATCATATCTTTTTGCTTCATCATAAGTAATAGTCCGATCAATCCTGTAAACTTGATTCCCAACTTTGTGGCCTTTTTCCTTGCATCATAGTCATCTAGAATACAATAAACCCTTTCTCCAGCATCTCGCAATTTCTGATATGCCAGCATTGAATAGCATTCACCCAAACCCAATTTTGGAAATTTTTTTTGAAATTTTAGAATTTCTTTTATTGGGTTATTTTTTAAAATCTGGATTTTACCACTTTGTACATACATTTCTGTAATTTTGCTACTGTTTTTATCAAGTAGTTCACTCTCTACAACATATGACGTAATGGCTAGATCATGTCCCAATAACCTAATCTTATCTATTAGCTCTGGGTAGTTTATCTCATTAAATATTGCAATTATG
>JAPOPJ010000051.1 GCA_026712925.1 Nitrososphaerota archaeon | reverse complement strand
TATCCTCCAACGCATAAAAAATGAACAAATGCTTTATAAAGACCGCACATGGATACATTCACATCATATTAAGTCAAAAATTTACTACATACCTTCAAGTCTGTGAGCATACCTATATGTTAGAATACATGTCTGGAATGCCAAAAGAATGTACTTTTGCCTCTTCACACCCATGTTACTAGCCAAGTTGTAACATATCGCATAAACAACGCAAGTATTCACATCAAGTATATCTAATCATACAACTCTATTTCAAACGTTTAAATCAGATAAATCATACACACATTTTGACATCGAATTCAAACCGTTCGGGGAACAAGCTGGCAGTCCGTGCGTTGGACTGTCAGCCCCATTATTATGCTTGTTTTATCTTTGAAAGTGCATTTACTTGTTCTGCAATATAGTCAAAACCATTTTGCCAGAATGTGGGTTTTCTGATATCAAAACCATGCTCTGCTAGGAGATCTTCCGGTTTTTTGGAACCACCTGCGGCAAGAATGCTCATATACGAGGGTACGAACTCGTTTCCTTCTTTTTTATATCTTTGAAATAGTGACAATGCAAGCAGGTTGCCAAATGAATATGCGTAGCAGTAAAACGGTGTATGGTAAAAATGCGGAATGCAACTCCATTCTATTGCAAAACATTCAGGTACGCTGACTGATTCCCCAAATTGTTTTTTTAGATTCTGCATATATGTGGCTGAAATCTCATCTATAGTAGATCCACTGGCAATCTGCTCGTGGGCTTTAACTTCAAACATGGTGAAAAACGACTGGCGCATTATCGTGGCATACAGATCATCTATCTTTTCTGCAAGTACGGTCTTTTTTTCTTTCTCGGTAATACTATCTGATATAAAATCATATAGTAATAATTCAGAAAACGTCGAGGCAGTTTCTGCAAGCGGCAGTGATGCATCCTGAACCAGAATTGATCTGTCTTGAGCTGTCTGACTATGTACTGCATGGCCAAGCTCATGTGCTAATGTAAATATGTCTCTTGTTTTTCCGGTAAAATTTACTAGTACAAATGGTGTAATATTGGGACTCAGAGTACTACAAAAAGCTCCGTCTCTCTTACCGTGGCGTATCTCAGAGTCAATGTGTTTTTCAACAAATACTTTTTTTGCCATATCTCCAAGAATTGGACTAAATCTACCTAGTGATTCTAGGACAGTCTTTACTGATTTTGCATATGGGTGCTTTTTTTCTTTAATGTCTTTTACTGGTGCGTAAATATCATATCTGCGTAGCTTTTTCATTTTCAGCATGTTTGCCTTTTGTACAAAGAATTTTTGAAAGACATGTGCGTTTTTACTGCATGTTTCTAGCAATGACTCTATGGTTTTGTCATCAACGTCGTTTCCAGTATTTCTCATGGATATGGGGGAATCATACCCTCTGATCTTGATTCCCTCGTCTTTCCAGTTTAATACGATATTTTGATAAATTTCTCCAGTTACACCCTTGTTTTGTGCATATTTTGTCAGAATCGTCTTGTATGCATCTTCTCTGATTTTGGGACGTGTGCTTCTAACATAGTTTGTAATCTCTTCACGCGTCATAGTTTTTGTCCTACCGCCAACTTTCATCTTATATTGGAATGAATTTGTAATCTTGTCATACAGCTTTACAAGTGCATTAATCCCTGTGACATCTAGCGTGTTGATTATCTTTTCTTCTGGTTCTGAAAGTGTGTGTTTTGCAACAAGTCTTTTGTGTGCTAGGTATCCTGCCAGATCCCCCGTATCCTTGAGGAGACGACGTGCGTTTTTCTCGTCAATTCCAGTCTTCCACCACAGATCAAAAAATAATATTCTGTTTGATATTTCTGAGCCAAGTCTAGATATTTTTGTAAGCAGTGTTGTTGTCTCATCAGACTGTGTATCTGCCGAATATGAAAGTGATGCATATCCTCCAATCATGCTCATTTTTTCAGAAATTTTTTCCAGATCTGATAAAATATTTAGAAACTGTCTAGATGACATATTATGGTCAAGTTTTGTCTTTCTCTTTTCAAATTTGACTGCTAGATTTTCTAGGTCACTGACTTGCTTTTGAAATGATTTACTCTTGGGGCTGTCTGCAAGCTCTGAAAGATTCCATTTGCCAAGACTATATTCCTCCATGTCACATATTTGGATTTAATTGCCATTAAAAAATGCATGTCCAGATATTCCTAAAGATATCATACATCTTGATTTGATGCTATTTCCTGATGAATAAGACTCTGGGTGTACAATATATCATTATTGACTACCGTGCTGGTTTGGAAAGTGATGGTTTTTGCTATTTTCCCATATTGTACCAAGATTGTTTGTATCACACAAGATATGTCAGAAAAATGGGTGGGTTTTTGTATCTGGATAACTCATGATATTCATGCTGGTGTTTGGTGCTGTATCGTGTGTTATGCTATTACTTGTAGTATTAATCATACCAGTACAGGCTGAAAATGAAGAGATACCGCAGTGGATCAAACAGGTAGCACTTCTCTGGGGAAGTGGTCAGATTAGTGATGATGAATTTCTCTCGGCACTGCAATATTTGATAAGGATGGGGATACTAGTCGTGCCTGAACCTGAAATTGTTTCAACTTTTGTGAGTTCTGAACCTCTTCCTGCAAATGTGCATCCTGACTCAAAGCAGGGCAAGATGACCCGAATAGTGGATGGTGATACTGTGCATATAGATGAGGACGTATATCGACTTAGTTTGATAGATACCCCAGAGCGCGGAGAGGATGGGTATCGCGAGGCAACAGATGCGCTGAAGCAATTGTGCCCGGTAGATAGTAAGGTGTACTATGATGATGACTCTATACAAGGCTCTGACAGATATGGCAGATATCTTGGAGTGATATGGTGTAGTGGGAATGACTATTCCGTGACGGCAGGAGAGTACCTAGCAAATAATGGTTATCTAAAGAAATTCTATACAAATTACTGTGACAATACTGAGGCTGCCACAGAAAAATGGGCTGAAGAGACTGGCAATTACTTCTATTACAGAATTTGCAACTAGGTTAGGCTTGCGAAATTGTGTGTGGTGCAATGATTTGCCATTTTATGTTCAAATCTGAATCAATCAGACTTGTGCTAGATGTATAGTATGGAAACCTGCCAGTACTAACATGTATGTATCAAACATACTTTGTGGAGGTTCTTCCACAAACTCGATGCTTGGGTGGGCAAAAGATATGAGTTTGCCGTATCCATAACACCAAACACAGTAAGAGAGATCAGATACTGCTACGCACCAAAGCCCATTTTGAAGATACTAAATAATCCAAAACGCCTCAAAGTTGTCATCTGAGACGGACATATCAAGGTCAAGGGTTCAAAATAGCAAAAGCTCCGAATTTGGTGAAGAACGTTTTATGATGAGATTTTTTTATGATGACGTGTTTTTGTGGCATCGTGGTTTTTTCTGCCTAAACAGATGCCAAACCTGAGTGCATACCTTTGATATAATTCAAAGATTAAATGTACTGCTTGAATGGAATATACGTGGACGTAAAACCTAGAAAGGGCTACAAGCTTGTCAAAACACTATTTGGCAAGTACGAGGAGATTCCAGATTCGTGGGAGATTTCTAGTTTAACTCATAAAGATATTCTATATCTTTCTAGTGGAGAAGCGATCGGGAACATAACACTCAAGGGAAAATATCCTGTGTATGGTTCTAATGGTATTATTGGTTATACCGAACAATATAATGAAGATGATGCAATTCTTATAGGTCGCGTTGGATCGTCCGGCTCTATTCATTATTTAGATCAAAAAGTATGGGTAACAGATAATGTATTAATTTCAAAAATGAACAAAAAATTACTAAAAAAATTTTGTTATTATGCACTGAAACATGCTAAATTAGAACGTTTTGCTACGAAATCAGCTCAACCATTGTTAACTCAATCAATACTAAAAATAGTAAAAATCAAAATACCTTCTAAAACCGAACAACAGAAAATTGCGTCAATCCTTTCCGGAGTTGATGCAACCATAGAGGCCACACAGAAGGTAATTGACAAGACTGAGAAGCTCAAGAAGGGTTTGATGCAACAGTTACTTATCAGAGGAATCGGCCATACCAAGTCCAAGAAAATAACTTTTGGAAGACATTTTATTGAATATAATATTCCCGATGATTGGGATTTGACTACACTAAATGTGTGTGCTACAGTGCATGGGAGAATTGGGTGGAAAAATCTTCGCTCTGATGAGTACGTTGAATCTGGTTTTTTGATGTTGTCCGTTTGGAGTTTGATAGATACATTATATGGAATTAATTTTACAAAAGGCATTAAACGATTGAGTAAATTTAGATATGATGAATCTCCAGAAATCCAATTATATAATGATGATGTGCTAGTCGCAAAGGATGGTGATATTGGAAGAATTGGCTTTGTAAAAAAACTTCCAGAACCAGCTACAGTTAACTCACATGTTGTTATAGTTCGTGTTCACAATAAATCACCAAACCCAGAATTTCTTTATTGGTTTTTCAAATCAAAACAATTTCAAACATATTGTAAAGCATTTACATCTGGTACAACCGTTCCCTTATTCACACAAAAAGATCTGAGAAATTCCATAATCCCCCTTCCTAAAATAGCTGAACAACAAAAAATTGCATCAATTCTGTCAGGAGTTGACGCAATAAGCACTTTATTAGTCACAAAAATACGAATGAGATTAGCAACATTTTTAAAGCTTTTGAGCCTATCAGTATTATGAGCACAACTATACAGAAAAAGGCCTATGCCGTTGTAATAACCAAAGATCTTGAAGATGGGGTGTTTATTGGCAGATGTGACGAGTTGCATGCAAACTCGCAGGCAGACTCGTTTGGAGAAATTGTAGAGAATATGAAAGAAGCTGTGGAGTTGGCAGCCGAGGTGAGTGGCGATACAACGGATTTTAACCTGCTTATAATCGAACAATAATGCAAAAGTTTCCAAAAATATCAGGCAACCAAATGATACGATATTTGCAAAGAAAAGGTTTTGTTATAATCCGGCGAAAGGGGAGCCACCTATCACTCAAAAATGAAGGTGTCTTTACAACCGTATCTGCAGGAAACAAGAGATTGGGTATCGGCATTCAATATTCCATATTGGCAGATGTCAACATAAGCAGGGAAGTATTCATTGAAGATTACAAAAATGGGATTATAATATAAAATTAAAAAACATCCACAATCATACAAAAATAAAAATTTTGCAAGCAGATAATGTTTGCTCAGATATGTAAAACAAAGATGTATGATGTTGTTTGAAGAATCAATCAGATCAAAATATGCCAAAAAGAACTACATGTCATATCTTGGCCTGTTGAAAAATTTGTGGGATATCCAATGAAGATAAATTATTGGAAATTCTAATTAATGATCTACAGACCATGCTGGAAAATTACATCATACATCTGAGTCAGACTGCAAATCCCAACTCAACACCATCAAAGTTTAATGGCATAAAGCATTTTTTGTTATGATATAATCAGACTTGATTGGAACGTAATTAACATGAGATTTCCTCAAAAACAAAAAACTCACAGTTTGAGTTAATACACTACAAAGGAAGTAACACAATGCTCTCACATACTAAAAATCTCAGAGATGGAACATAATTCACTTTCTTGCGTCAATTGATGCAAGAATAGGTGTATTTGATAACTCTTTGTCAATCAGGCATATGTAAAAAATGTCTTCAGGATGTACTGCCTTGTTACTCTATACTGGCACTCTTGATGAGTATTGGGTATTTCTTATATCCCAGGCTACAAAAGCATTGAATACATATCACAACATACGCAAATGTAACGGTGATTTTTTGGTCAGGACATCCCCATATTTTCCACATCAAAATGTGCTAGAAAACAGCTTGGTTGGAGTGGTGTCCGCTATGTAATATAGCAATACGCATAAGTTTCTGTACAGCCATTTTCTGGGCATTGTCGTCCCTTGACCAGCCAGATTAGAACGGGAAAGACTGAAAGCCGAACGAGAAACAGCCATTTTCTGGGCAATGTAGTCCCTTGACCATTACATCTTTGTGCAAACCATCATCTTGTGCATCCCAAACAATATCTGTACACCTTGACGAATTTTTTTCACACAAATTTGTGAACTGGATTGGCTCAGCATTACACACAAACGTAAATTTAATCGTACAATTGTTAACAAAATAGGAAAAGTCAAAAATTAGTTCCCCTATGCATACATGTGCGCGAACGCGAAATGTTAAAACAGGTGCAAAAGGTAGAACAAATAGGCCGCATAGCACGTCGGATATCTATGCTGTTGGTAT
>JAPOPJ010000184.1 GCA_026712925.1 Nitrososphaerota archaeon | reverse complement strand
TGCTGGGCAGTCAGGGATTCGCCGCTTGTCTGTGTGTGGAATTTTAACTGCATCGAGCGCGGGTTTTTTGCATGAAATACATCTCGTAATATCTTTGCATAGACTTTGCGTGCTACTCTGAACTTTGCTACCTCTTCAAAGAACTCTATTGTACAACAGAAAAAAAACGACAGCCTAGGTGCAAAATCATCTATTTTTAATCCTCTATCAAGACATGTCTGTATGTATGCTATGGCATTGGCAATGGTAAATGCTATTTCTTGCGTAGCAGTACAGCCTGCCTCTCTCATGTGATATCCTGATATAGATACTGGATACCACTGTGGGACATTTTTGGCACAGTATTCAATCATATCACCAATAAGCCTCATCGAAGGTTGTGGCGGGTAAATGTAGGTATTTCTTGCAATATACTCCTTTAGTATGTCGTTTTGTGTAGTGCCGCGAAGCTGCTCACTCTTGAATCCCTGTGATTCGCCAACTGCAATATAGTATGCTAATAATGTGGATGCTGTAGAGTTTATCGTCATGGATGTGCTTACATTGCCAAGTGGAATACCATCAAAGGCAGTCATCATATCCTTTATTGATGTTATAGAGACTCCTACTTTTCCGACTTCGCCTTCTGCCTGTGGAGCGTCTGAATCATAACCTATCTGAGTTGGAAGGTCAAAGGCCATGCTAAGTCCGGTCTGGCCTTTTTCTAGCATAAACTTGAATCGCTTGTTTGTAAGCTGTGCATCGCCAAATCCCGAATACTGACGCATGGTCCAAAATCTGTCACGATACATTCCAGGGTGGATTCCACGGGTAAATGGATATTTCCCAGAATCTTCTTCTGGTTTGGTTTTTTTTGATTTTTTATAGATTCGTTTTACCTTAAAGTTAGAGTCTGTGAATATCTCTTTTTCTTGCTTTGCTTTTTCTGCCACCATAATCACACTGCCATCTTTTTTGTTATTTTATCAGCTGCATCATACGGGTCTATATCCCGTGCTTGGAGCTTTTTCAAGTATTTTAAAAACGCCTTGTCTGTATTTAGCATTTCACCAAACCTATCTTTTATGCTATTTAAAACAATATCTCTTAGTTCAGATTCAAGGCGTATAGGGTCTGTGTTCTTTTTTTCTTGTCTGCTATGTACCATCATATTTTTCAGGGTCTTTGCAAGCTGTGTTATGCCACTATTTTTCTTTGTTGATGTCTTTAGGATTGTGAGTTTTTGTTCTGGTGTGTCGATATAGTCAACTAGCGCGTCATACAATTGGTTTGAGCCATCTAAATCACTCTTGTTAACTAGATAGATATCACCAATTTCCGTAAGGCCTGCCTTGATTGCCTGTATGCTGTCTCCTGTTTGGGGGCTAAATACAACTATAGTAATATCGGCAATCTCTGATATTTCAATCTCAGTCTGGCCTGCCCCAACACTCTCAATAATTATGGGATCAAATCCTGCATATTCTAAAATACGAATACTATTCCGCAATGAATCTGATATTGCACCTGTTGCTCCACGTGAGGCAATACTACGGATATACGTCCCAGAGTCTGAGGATTCTGTCATTCTCACTCTATCTCCTAGAATTGCACCCCCGGTAACATGGCTAGTGGGATCTACTGCAAGTACTGCTGGCTTGGTGCGAAGCTTTCGCATAGATATGACTGTCTTGTTTATTAGAGAGCTTTTTCCAGCACCGGCAGGTCCTGTTATGCCAATTATAACAGAGTTACCAGTATCTTTGAAGATTTTTTTGAGAATCTTTTTTGCACCTGCTTTATCGTTTTCAATGATTGTTATTGCCTTTGCAATGGCACGGCGCTTTCCCTTTTTCAGGTCTGCTAACATGTCATCCATAATGTCATCCATGATGATATATCTCTGGGGCTATAATAAAATCTTAGTCTGGTGATTTCTTTTCCAAATTCTGTGCTTGGATGGGCAAAAGATGTAAAAAAGTTTATCACACCCATACTATTAAACATAGTAAAATGACCCTACATCATACTCTATTTTGAAAGTCTGTTGTATAAATCGCCACAGCATGTCTAAAGAAAAGTCACGGCTTTACCACATTTTTTGATATCATTACATCACTTATCATTTGTTGTACAGTACAATGGTCAGTAGATCAAACTAATCCAAGCGTCAAGTTTAGAAAGACACTGCAGTCTGGGATTTGAAAAATCCATAAATCTGATTTTTTTACAGAACCGACAGGTTTGTATCTAATTTTAGATTTTACTTTATCTTTTTCATATAACAAATCCTACTTTGAACCACCGGATTGTTTATGGTCTGAGATTTTAGCTACTGACTATCGTACAAATACTATCCCTTCATAGAACTATTATCGTTGTATGTATTACAGATTTTCAATTACCGTTTTCATCAAACAAATATTCTTCCTTGGAACCGTCTGCGTTGTACACAGTTTGAGATTTTGGAATGCCGTTTTCATCAAACAAATATTCTTCCTTGGAACCGTCAGGATTGTTTGTAGTTTGAGATTTTGGATTGCCTTGTTTGTTGGCCAAAATCTGCTTTGCTATAGAGCCATCAGGATTGTATCTAGTTTTAGATTTTGGCAAGCCATCTTCATAGTATAAATCCTCTTCCTTGGAACCGTCAGGATTGTTTGTAGTTTGAGATTTTAGTTTGCCTTGGCCATCAAACAAATACTGCTCCTTTATAGAACCATCAGTGTTGTATATGGTATGAGATTTTCGAACATAGTTTTTATCGGACAAAACCTGCTTTGCTATAGAGCCATCGGGGTTGTATGAAGTACTAGATTTTATCTTATCCTCTCCATCGCACAAAGATAGTTTCACTATAGAGCCATCAGGATTGTACTCTGTAAGAGATTTTATCTTACCGTCATCATACAAAGCCTCACTCTTAGATCT
>JAPOPJ010000212.1 GCA_026712925.1 Nitrososphaerota archaeon | reverse complement strand
TCAGGATTCCAGAGTGCAGCTATTGCAGAAAAAACATACTTTCGAAAAAATCTAGATACCGGTGAGATTGAAGCCGGGATACTACTCTATACGGTTCAAGAGGGTGGTGATGGCACATTAGGGGGACTTACCGGATTGACTCCAAACTTCAAAGGGATAGTTAAGCGTGCTGTTAAGCGATCAATGCAGTGTTCCAATGATCCGTTGTGCAGGGAAAGAAAATGCAATCCAAACAGGGCAAATGGTTCTGCTTGCCATGCCTGTGTGCTGGTCTCAGAAACATCGTGCAGTTTTCAGAACCGATTCCTAGATCGAAGCTTACTGTTGGAGTCGATGTAAGTGACCATCAGCGGTAGCATTGATGCAATCGGAGTCTCTGGTAGGTACTGGATAGGCGGAAACGAGCAGGGTGCCTATGACTTGCTTGTAAATTCACTACTACAGGCAAAGTCATCTATCAGAATTGTTGCTTACAGTTTGGGGGATAGGAGTGGTGAGCTTGACAGGATCTTTGGAATACTTCGGGAGAAGATCAATACAGGTGTGCGAGTACAGCTGATCATTAACAGGTTCTGGACAATTACGGGGTATGCACAAAAACAACTCAAGGAACTAGAGCACCGAAACTTCAAACTATTTAATTATGAACCTCAAGACGAGCGTGAAAACTTGCATGCTAAGATCATAATAGTAGATTCGACGGAGATCCTGCTAGGCTCGGCCAACATTTCTAAGAGTGGTCTCTTCTCAAACCATGAGATTGTTATCAAGATCAGCGGTGGTGAGTTTGCATCACGCGTAAATTCTTTGGTAAATGTGCTTGCAAAAAACATTTTTCAGGATGAAAAGAAATGAGTGGCGGTTATGTGGAAAAGACGATATTGGAGGATATTATGCCAAAATTTGACACTGAAATAGCACGTAAAATAGTAATTAATTCCATTTTCCAGTCCGATGACATGAAAGAATTTGCCCCATCACAGGGTGATAAAGAAATACAAATCAAAAGTCTAAAGGATACATCATGTTTTAGGATTCGGTTCAGACTTCCTGTACTGTTACACTTTCATAATTCTACTCGTAGTCTACACAGAATTTATGTATATTTTAAAAACGAATCGAGTAACTCGCTTATTGGATTCATTCCAGCATACAACTGCAATCTGAATAGTTTGACACTGTTGAGAACATACGGCAAGACATTGGACTGGTTTGAACAGCAAGGGGCCAATGATGATGAAGATTATTTTTGCAAGTTATTTGAGAATGATGGTGGCAAAGTAATGGAACAATCAAGTCTGAATTTTTTACTGCAGAATGAATCATCCCCAAGAACAATCTCTGATGTTGCGTCAAGACTTGTCAATGAGTGTTTTGAGAACCATTGTTGGAGCCCCTCACCAGATCTTCGAAGCCCAACAATCCCGGATTTTATATTTCACAATAGTTCGAAAATTTTTGGCATGTATGGAGTTTTTAAAACACTTGTTAAGATTGTTGATGTCAGCAGAAAACGTTATGAAATGCAGGATGGTCAAAAGACTGTTCCGTATGTTCATGGCAGTGCATATATAATGTGTCAAAATGAGAATGATCTCTTCTTCACATATTCGCCTGTAAAACTACTCATATTGGAGCCTACCGCATCACATCTGATGCCTGATGATATTGCAAACTGCATCATATCAAAACCTGTTGGTAGCAGATTGGCATCTCAACAAATCATGATTCGCGGGCTTGTCAAAAAAATTGATAATTATGATCTGAGGCAAATTATATCCTCTGTTGTTTGGAAG
>JAPOPJ010000292.1 GCA_026712925.1 Nitrososphaerota archaeon | reverse complement strand
ACTAACTCAAAACTTGGGACTATAATCTCGCGTTCAGAGGCAATTCATGTGCATGTCAAATTGCAAACTTTGAGGGATACAATCATGCTATTTGCGTCATAGTGTAAAACCACATGTGATAACCATACCCCTACAGATATGAAAACTCTATACAATCTCAAGGCGAATGGACTTTCCGCCACTATCCCATGCAAAGATATCATCATCAGTGTATGGTGATTTGACAATAACTGAAACTAGACCAAAAAAGTTGTGCAAGTCAGTTACAGATGGATCAGCAGAGCCACTTGGATGTGAATGCACACTCCCCACATAACTCAGATCAAATGGCAAAAATGACTGTGGAAAGCCTGCAAATGTAGGACCTGTATAATTAAACGGTGGAATTACCAAACCATCAACATTAATGGTACCATGCTTTGACTTGCCCTTTAAAATAAGAATACCTTCGTTTGGGTGTTTCATATGACAGTATGACAGTATGCTATCAAGGACATCTCGCTTCAATATTACTGCTCGGTCAAATTTTTTCTTTTTGAATAGCACAGTTTTTTCCCAATCCCTTGACTATTTAGTTTTCACCAATTATAGTATATCTAGTATTTGAGAATCGGCGGAGTGTAGCTTCTATATCATGTATGAGGTATGGGATTTCTTTTTCATTTTCTGACATCTCAGACTCTAGTGAGTGTATTTTAGATTCAATAACAGATTTGTTGTAAGTTGTTTTATCCAAATCTTTTTCAAGTAATGGTAGTTCAGATGGAGTCAGGTGTATAATCATTGCGTTTACCTTTTCCTGTCTGGAATCTTGTTCTGAGATTTCCAAGATAAGCCCGTCAAGGGATTTTTCCACATACTCAAGCTGCGATAGTGCCTTTGTCTTATCCTTGACTGAAATTGAACCAGATGTGATTCCCTTTTTGACATTTTCAAATATTATTAATATTGTATCCTTGTTTTGTGCTGTAAGTACTTTAGATGGTGACTCTATAAGCCCAGATAGTAGACTCTTTTGTTCCTTGTCAAGGGACGAGGAATACTCGTACCTACCTAGTGGACGAGAGATTTTTGTAAACTGATCAAGTACTCTACTATTTAGCCTAATTCTTTGAAGTTGAAGACTAGATAACATTTCTTTTTGCTTTAGTAGTTCAGTGTATTCTGAGGATGACTTTACACCCTTGATAGAATCTTCACATGATGTTATATTTTCATTACATGCTACAAGGTCATCATTTAATGAAGAGATTTTCCCCACTGCATCAGAATTGAATTTTTTTAGCTCTGAAATTTTCTCCACATAGTCTGTAATCTCTGAAGATAAAGTAGTATAGTTTTCCAGATTTTCCAAGAGTTTTTTTAAATCTGCATTAATCGAGTTTACCTCTGCTAGTATCTCTTTAAGTTTTGCAGCATATTTTTTTGCAAAGATGTGAATTACACGAGTCTGCCGCCCTAGGGCATCGCCTATTTTTTTAAGAATTTGATTCAAGACATTTTGAAATAGTATGACATCATCAATGTTGGAAATTTTTGGCAGCTCGACAATATCTTTTTTGATTACATCAATTACTTGTTTTTTGCCCCGAACTACAATCACACGAATATTCTTATCAACATCATCCACATTGAGGTTATCTTCTTCTAGTACCCGTCCTATATGGGATATCTCCTCAAGTAGTGGCAGTACGTGATCCCTATATGCTACAAATTCAGATATAGTCTGCGATTTACGCAATTCTAGCAGATCTGAGACTTTATCTTGTACCTCAGAGAGTGGCACATCTTCTGTCTGCGGTGCCTGATACTCTGGTTCCTTCTTTTTTCCCCAGCCAAAGACCATTTGTATTATTATGTCAATGGGGATTAAATGTGTTAGATCAAAATTTAAAGGCCATCCCAATACCCCCTATACTATATGGCCTCAAAGACATCGCATAGTGGAGTAGTGAAGAAATCAATCACCATTATTTCATCACAGGCACGGGTCTGGAGGATAATAGGCAACATTGTTGATATGTCATGGGTTACAGGGGTCAAAAAGACATCATTTCTCTCAGAGAAAAAAAGAGGCATAGGAGCAATCAGAAAGATAACATTAGAAGATAAGAATGTGATAGAAGAGCATATAGTACTGTGGGAGAGTGGGAGCCGCTTTTCATACATTGCAACTAAAGGACTACCACTACACGCATACGTGGCTACAATATCACTAAAACAAAAAGGCCCAGATATAACACAGATTACATGGCAGTCATATCTAAACAGTACAGATATGTCAAAGGTAGAATTTTCAGAGTTTCTCATCCAGATGGGATTATTTTATGAAATATCACTTGGAAACCTAAAAGATATGCTAGAGTCAAAACCGCCAAGACGTAAATAGGAAAAGAGTATAACATCATATTGTGAGTGATACTAGATTCACCATTCTCGGGGTAGTCTTGATATTTTCCGGATTTTTGGTACTAGGCATACTTGGTAGTGATCATCAAGCATCATCAATTGAAGCAGAAGAGTTTGGTGACTGTTACATTTATTCTGAGAATAGTGCACCTATCAAAACAGACTGTTCAGTTAAAGTATCAGACCAAATAGCATTCTTTGGTGTCGTGATAGCTCTGATTGCCGCAGGAGTCATAGTACTAGTCAAGGGTGTCCGCGGAAAATGGGACAGTGAAGTAAAGCCTGAAGATATGGTAGGTCCCGGCGGGAGATCATCAGAAAGCGACTCTAAAAGCTAGGACTCTGTCTGCTCTACTGCTTGATCTTCATCTTCCAATCTTTGAATATAGACTTCTTCATATGGCATTTTTGTTCCCTTTATTATTACAAAATTTGCATTTAAGCATGACTATTGTTAAAGCCTGTTGTATAACCCTACCTGAGACTGTCATTACAAGGATGTTTTCTGTGCCTAAAAACAGAATCATACAATAAACTTTACATTTCAAAATGTTTTTAATCTAAATATTACAACATTATTCCATGAATTGTGAAATAGTTAGATCCCCCCCATCGCGTGGGTAATAGGGCTTACTGTAACATTCATGGTGTTAACTTTTGGCATAACAATTGATGGCGTATTTGCCCAGACCATTGACATAATAGATACGGTCTCCATTGATGACACTGGTGCACTTGAGCTTGATGGTGCAAGAGGAATTACATCATTTGTGATAGGTGGTAAAACGTATGTTGGTGTTGCAGGATTTATTGATAACGGGGTGCAGATAATTGATGTTACGGATCCAGCTGATATAACAGCAGCTGACTCTATTGATGATACTACTTCCCTTGAGCTTGAAGGTGTCTGGAATATTACATCATTTGTGATAGGTGGTAAAACGTATGTTGGTGTGACAGGGAGTGATGATGATGGGGTGCAGATAATTGATGTTTCTGATCCGGCTGATATAACAGCAGCTGACTCTATTGACGATACTGATGCTACACTTGAGCTTGATGGTGCAAGAGGAATTACATCATTTGTGATAGGTGGT
>JAPOPJ010000311.1 GCA_026712925.1 Nitrososphaerota archaeon | reverse complement strand
CCCCCTACAAACACATCGCGTGGCCTGACTGATTCCAAATCCTCAAAGATAACCATATCTGCAAGCCTACCTGGCGCAATTCCGCCCAAGTCCCTTCCCATATTGTAATAGTCAAAACAGTTCCTTGAGGCCATAGTTATCGCATCCACCGGTTTTACTCCGAGTCGGATTGCCTCCCGGATGCAATGATCAATGTGGCCATACTTTCTCAGATCTACAGGGTCCACTCCATCAGAGCAGAACATCAACATATTTGTATCAATTCCGCTAGAGAGCATTTTTGGTATTATATTTTTCAGATCACGTCTTATAGAACCCTCTCTCATCATAATCCACATTCCAAGACGAAGTCTTTCAAGGACTTGATCAAAATCAATGGGCTCATGACATGACATAATTCCAGAGGCTACATACGCGTCAAGCTTTTTGCCGCTAGCACCAGCTGTATGACCATTTATGATACAATTTCTTTCCAGCATAGATGAAAGTGAGGTTATGGTTTTGGGATCGCGCATTATAACCTTGGTCCATGAAAAGACCTCGCCCATTCCAAGTACACTAGGATGTTTTGTTGCCAATATCTCCTCTGAGGGTTTGAGTGTCTTGCTATGGCTGAACTTAACATCCACAGGAAGCCCGCCTGGAACTACTTGGAATATGCGTATTGGAAGACCCTCACTTAATCTCAAAAATTCAGAAAATCCGCGATAACCTGCCACGCTTACCACATCTACAGGATCAGAAAAGAGTGATGTAACACCACAGAGGAGTGACTTTTTTGCAAGCTCTGAAGGTAGGACAAACTGGTCTATATGCACATGTGGGTCGGCAAATCCAGGGCACACAAATCTACCTTGCACGTCAATGACTTTGGTTCTTGGCCCTACAGCATACTCAGCATCCGGGCCCACATATGCTATCCTGTCATGTGAAACTGAGATTTGTGACTTTGGTATTATCTCTCCAGTATAAACTGAAACAAGCGAGCAGTTTTTCAGTACTAGATCTGCCTTTTTATCTCCCATGGCAACAGCATTCAATAAAGAAATCACCGATGACAGGCTAGAGGTCACAATTCAGGTACTACGCACGTCCTATTAATGCTTAAATTACCGCCGTCGTGCCACATTACACATGAACATACCCAAGACTATTCGAAAGTACTGCGCAAAATGCAAAACTCACACGGAGCAAAAGGTCTCAATCTACAAGGCTGGAAAGAGAAGAGGCTCTGCAAGAGGTGAGAGAAGGCATGCAGAACGCAAGCGTGGGTATGGAGGCCAGAAATTCCCGAAACTGGCAAAACCTGCAAAGGTAACAAAAAAAGTCACGCCAATAATGACGTGTACTGTCTGCAAGAAAAAATACAATAAACCTGGAATTAGAATAAAAAAGTTTGAGTTGGTGGCAGCATGAAAAAAGATCACATTGAAAATCCAATGCCTTCAAGCAGATTTAACAAAGTCAGATGTGCTGAGTGTAATGAAGAACAGATAGTTTACTCGCATGCTACAACTACTGTAGCATGCAACTCTTGCGGAAATACAATCGCAGAAGCTACAGGTTCAAAAGCAAAGATAAACGGCCAGGTCTCAGGTAGTGCCGAGTAAGGAATAGTCTTCTTTAGTATTTAGATTAAACGCAACCCGCCGATCATTTATGATTAGAAATTTTTCAGGTATTACATCTAGACTATTAATTCTTGATGAATCCACCACAGAGATTCCAGTGTAACAGCACTGCACACCATCATACATCACACTAGTCCCAGTGGAAAGTTTTAATGAATTTAGATACTTTTCTGTTACCAGTATTGTGGTCCACACATCTGCAGAATCATGTAACTGTATTATTTCTCTTATGATATTGGCATCAAGTAGCGGCATGTCTGCTGATGCCACAAATACCATACCATCAAGATGTGTAAGTACTGTACTGAGATCCTCTGAATAGCCTGCACCCGGTGTATCCATTATGTCATAGCCTTTTGCAACTATTACACTTCTAGTCTGCGGCGAGTTAGGACTAGTCACTGCCATGACACTTGTAAAGCATCTAGAATGATATAATGCATCTAGCACATCAAGCACTACTGGTCTTTGCCCTAACAAGAGTTTTTCCTGCGATACCTTCATGCGGCTTCCCCTTCCGCCTGCCATTACTATTCCCATCATACTGCTACAAAAACCACCACTGATGCAAGCCGCACAAGTTCATTTGCCGCGCCTAGTACATCTCCTGTGATCCCCCCAAAGTTGCGGGTAGATATTGCCCCAAGTAACATGGTAACTGCAATGCCTGCCCCAAATACTGCAAGTCCTGCTGCTCCACCTAGCAACACAAGTAGTGGTAGTGTAATAAAACCAGATACAAGTAACCTCTTGCGATCCCTCATGATTTGCACAAACGGTATACTTGAACCCTGCGAGGCAGAACTTGACATTGCCGCCATGAGCACCATTGAGAATTTTGCCATAGTCTCACCAAGCAATATTGCCAAGAATAGATCATACCCATCTGTCATAGAAAATGCCACAATCAAACCTGCCACATACAAAACTATTGCCATAGTCCCAGCAGAGCCAGTAGATACATCCTTCATGGCGGCAAGCTTTTTCTCCTTTGTACCATTTGCCATGAGACCATCTGCAAAGTCAGATAGTCCATCAGTGTGATGTATGCCTGTAAGTATTACAAGAAATGCAGTCACAATTAGTCCTACTACCAGTGGCTCTATGAATATGGACAGGCCAAAGCCTGCCGCACCTACCAGCAGTCCTAGGACAATTCCTACCAGCGGGAACAGATACATGTGTTTTGCAACTGTCTCAAGGCTAGCATTCCCGACAGGAAGTATCGTCAGAAATGAAAGCACAGAGGCAAAGGCCCTAAACGTGGACCCACCACCCCAAATATGACATGAGAGATATTATAGGTATCACGATTATCACTGCAAACACTATAGAGGTAACCTTCATCAGGGTAATTGTAGAGGCAACATGCTTTTTTGAGAAATGAGCCGTGCCATCACCTATGGAGTAGTGATCAAGTTTTTCAAGTTTTGCATCTAATGCACCTGCAGCAGCTGCCATAGGATAACCCGCGTTAGGACTCTCAGTCTTTTTGCAATCACGAATCATTATACGGTAGGATTCTCGCCAATTATTCTGAAGTAGTATGGAGCTAAGAACCATAACTAGTCCGGTGAGTCTTGATGGGATATAGTTTAGAATCTTATCAGATGTAGCTGCAAACCAGCCTACATTCCTAAATATGCTTGTCTTGTACCCCACCATGGAATCAGCAGTGTTTATAGTGCGATATACAAACGCCCCGAAAAGACCAAAAAACCCAAAATAAAACAAAGGGCCAGTCACACCGTCAACTATATTCTCACTTATGGACTCTACCACAGCAGAATACACATGATCCTCATCAAGGTCTTTGGTGTCACGTTTTACTATCATGGAGAGACGCTCCCTTGCAGCATCAAGATTTCCTGCCTCTAGAGATGATACTACATCTATGGCGTGCTTTTCCATACCCTTTATGGCAAGTGTAGTCTTTAGTAGAATTGCAACAATGGATATAGAGAGTATAGTATAGAGGAGGCCAGTTATCATATCTAGTACCATACCAAGAAGGAACAAGAAAAAGACTACCACAAACGCTGGAATAATAATGACACACATCCCGGCAAGTCTCTCAAATTTGTAGGAACTACTCTGCAGGTATGGGACAAGTTTTGCAATCAGTGTGCCAACCCACACAGTAGGGTGGAACTTGTTTTTCGGATCCCCGAATGTAAAGTCGATTAGTAGGGCAAGAAATATTGCTAATGCTGGTTCTGCGATCATTTTGCTAGTTCTAGTATCTCCCCAATATTCAAATTTTGTTCTACCAGCCGGGCAATTTTTGCAACCTCCCGGTCAACCATCTTAAAACCAGACTCATCCCATGCAAATTTTCTCATACCCATACCAAGTGAATCCTCCTCTGGGAGTGTAATCTCAGTCATTGGAATGACTCCTAGGACGGGTTTTTTTGTAATCTTTTCGAGTTTTTTCAGTCCTGGTTTTAGGATGTTTAAATCTCCACGAAACTTGTTTATTACAAAGCCCTTTACCAAATCTTGGGCTTTGGAGTCTAGCAGTGCAAGTGTCCCTACGATACTTGCAAAAGAGCCACCCCGGTCAATATCAGATATTAATAATACATTTGATTTGACTCTCTTGGCAATCTTCATGTTTGCAATATCATACTTTGTCAAGTTTATCTCAGCAGGAGACCCGGCACCCTCTAAGATAATCATGTCATATTGCTTCTCAAGACGATAAAATGATTCTAGTGCTAATTTCATCCCATCAGTACGCACAAAGGTGTCATAGTACTCTGATGCGTGCATTTTTTTAAATTTTTTTCCGTTGAGAAAGACCGTGCTGTAATAGTTTCCTAGTGGTTTTAAAAGTATGGGGTTTAGATTCGGTGAGATTTGGCATCGTGCCGCCACTGCCTGTACTGCCTGTGCTCTAGAAATCTCAAAGCCCCTTCCACGGTATGAAAAGTTTGACATGTTTTGTGATTTGAATGGTGCTACAGAAAACCCCCTGTCTGAGAAGATTCGACACAGTGCTGCGGTTAGTATGGTTTTGCCAGCACCTGATGACGTGCCCTGAATCATCAACGATGTCATAATGTGGCCAACGCCTCTACTAGTTTTTTGTTTTCCTTTCGTCCCCTTACTGCAACACGCACAAAACCATTTCCCAGTTCACGAAACGACTTGCAGTCCCGAATCAGAATGTTTCTTTTTAATAGTTTTTTTTGTAACAGTGTAGAATCAGACTCAGTCTTGATTAACATAAAGTTAGCCGACGGTTCATAGCACTCAAATCCATCAAGCTTGCCAATTTCTCGGTATAGAAATGTAGCCTCGCGCATAACTAGCATTTTTGCCTTTTTTAGATGATGTAAATCAGAGAGTGCAATTTCTGCTGCCTTTTGCGCAAACCCTGAGACGTTCCATGGTATCTTGATTCTATTTAGAACCGAGGCCACATTTTTTGAGCCGATTCCATATCCTATTCTAATGCCTGCAAGCGCAAATGATTTTGTAAGAGATCTCAGTATGAACAAATTCTCATTCCTCCTTGCAATATTGATGGCCGACTTGCCACATGATGCCAGCTCTATAAAGCACTCATCTAAAAAGACTAGTGTGTTTTTTTTCTTGGCCTCCCTTACAATCCTGCTAACTACTTTGCTAGATACTAGTGCACCTGTTGGATTGTTGGGATTGCATAAAAAGACACATCCGTTCCTTGGAAGTTTGGAGAGAAATGGTGCAATATCATCTGTCAAGTTCATGGTTTTAAAGAAAGACGGCCTAGAGCCTGCAAGTTTAGCAGCTGCCTCATATTCCCCAAATGTAGGAACGGGTATCAAGACAGGCATCTTACATGATAGAAACGCTCTGCAAAAGTTGTAGATTATCTCAGTTGCACCATTCCCCACTACAATTCGGGACGATGAAATACCCGTATAATCTTGGAGTGCCTTCCTCAGATTTTTGGATTCTGAATCTGGATACGTCTGGAGCACATCTAGATTATACTGTATGGCCTTTCTTACTCTAGGTGGTGGACCTAGTGGACTCACATTTGAGCTAAAATCTATGGTATCATTTCCCATATTTGGTATGGAGAATATCCCACCATGTAGCACGGGAATATGTCCTGATATGTTACTATTTGGTATCATGACTTTGAATGTACCGTGTCAATTTAGTATGTTTTGGTAGTTGTCAGTAAATCCAAAGATTCCCAGAAATACGATACCGCATCAATAGTCCCACCTCTACTATTCCCACATGATGCACAAGCTAGATGGAATATCACCTAATGCCACAGCCACCTAATGCCATAATCATATAACCCAAATAGCCACTTTATGCATTCTGATATCGTGTAAGTTTATGTGGTAATCTGCAAGAGTATGGTGCGGCATTAATTGTACAGGCATTCACTACTAAATTTACAGATACAAACCATACATCGTGGTTTTGTGTATATAATTCACTGATAGTGTTATGATTGCACTGCGAGTACAGATTATGGAGAAAGCAGAACAAAATATGATATGATGGAATCAACTATATGGCTGATGTTTTTTGGCATACGGCAGTAAGAACAGCTGAAAACGATTATTAATCGAATTGTTGGTTTTTGAGGTATGGAAAAGAAACGGGTCGCCATTATAGGAGCAACCGGTGCAGTAGGTCAAGAATTTGTACAGTCATTGAATAATCATCCATGGTTTGAGGTAACACAGATAGCCGCCTCAGAGCGTTCAGCAGGAAAAAAGTACATTGATGCAATAAGGGATGCAGGTGGAATCATATCATGGAGTGTAGGGGGAGAGATTCCCGAGTACATCAAAGATATGACAGTCAGAAAAATTGACGATCTAGATGTCTCACAGTTGGACCTTGTGTTTTCTGCAGTGGAATCAGGAGCTGCTAGAGACATTGAAACAAAAATGGCAGCAGATGTTCCGGTGATTTCGACTAGTTCAGCTTTTAGATATGAGGATGATGTCCCGATGCTCATTCCAGGAATTAATGATGAACAAGCAGAATTACTTGAAATACAAAAAAAGAACCGCAACTGGAAGGGATGGGTAGCACCATTACCAAACTGCACTACAATAGGACTTGCCATTACACTAAAACCATTATTTGAAAAATATGGTGCAAAGAAAGTCATGATGACCTCGATGCAGGCAATCTCTGGCGGAGGAAAGTCAGGAGTCACTGCAATGGGAATAACAGATAATATTTTTCCATACATTCCAAAAGAGGAAGGTAAGGTGAAAAAGGAGACACGAAAGATTTTGGGCAAACTAAAAGACGGTAAAATAGAAGATGCCGACATTAGGGTAAGCTGTACATGCACAAGGGTTCCCGTGATAGACGGTCATACAGAATCAGTCTTTGTAGAAACTGAAAAAGAAATAGACCCCAGCATGGCAAAAGAAACATACAACCAATACAACAAGGATATTTCTGTGGCCGGATTGCCGTCGGCTCCAGAAAAATACTATGCATTTCATGATGATCCAACTAGACCGCAGCCAAGAATGGAACGAGAGGTCGGGGATGGCATGACTACCTCAATTGGGAGAGTCGAAAAGGAAGAACTCTTTGAGAAGGGCCTAAAGTATGTGCTATTCTCACACAACAAAAAGATGGGATCTGGAAAAGGCGCTGTGCTGGTAGGCGAGATGCTTTACAAAAAGGGCAAAATCTAGGAATTTTTTGCAATTTTTACAATTAATAACTTATAAGATCCAAAAATCTACTTGCTTTAGGTGTTTTAAATGGCAAAGATAGACGAGATTGACCTCAGGATTCTCTCAGAGCTCTCAAATGATGCGTCGATCTCTGTACCACAGCTCTCAAAGAAGATTAACGTAAACTCGTCTGTAGTATACTCTAGAATCAAGCGCCTCATAAAACGAAAGCTGATTGAGCGATTCACCATTATAGTAAACGACCACGAGCTTGGATACAAAGTAAAGGCACTAACGGGCATCAACATGGATACTAAGAGTAGAAATCACATAATTGAGGAACTCTTCAAGATTGATGGTGTAAGAGAGGTTGCAGAAGTGACAGGCAGATTTGACATTCTAGTTACCATGTATTCAAAATCGCTAGACCAGATGCACAAAATAGTATCTGAAAGAATTGGAAGGATTCAAGGAGTCCAATCATCAGAGTCTTTTATAGAGATGAAATCGCGTGGCAAGGCAATGCCATATATTCCATCAGGAGATAGTGAATAATATGCAGAGACAGAAATCAGAGTCTAGAGTTGCCATATACTATGAGCTGACAAAGCCAAAGATATGGTACTTGCTTGTGTTTACCGCCTTTGGTGCAGCACTTACTGCATCAAACATATACGATATAGAGGTATCAGTCTGGACGTGGGCAATGATGTTATTCTCAGTGGCAGCTGGCTCTGCTGCTGCAAACACGCTTACAAATTATCATGATAGAGACATAGATGCCATCATGGAGAGAACAAAGAACAGACCACTTCCCTCAAAGAGGATATACCCTGCCGAAAAGGCAAGGAATTTTGGGCTAGTACTAGCTGGAATCTCACTAGTGTTGGCATTTGCAATATCACTTACCACCACTATAGAGCAGGGCATGTGGGCAGCTATATTCATTGCGTTTGGTTTGCTAAACAATGTACTGATATACTCTTATGCGCTAAAACGAAACTCTAGAACCAACATAGTTCTTGGCGGCCTGTGCGGTGGCTCACCACCTATGATAGGTTGGGTCGCAGTCAGCATGTCAGATTTGTGGACCATGGGACTAGCAATGGCCGGACTAGTCTTCATATGGATTCCAATGCACATCTGGGCACTAACACTGCACTTTAAGGAAGACTATAACAAGGTAAATGTCCCCATGCTTACAGCAGTAGAATCAGAAAAGACATCTGTACGGGCGATTGCCGTCTCTACTGTAGTGATGGTTCTATTCTCCATTGTTCCATTCTTTCTTGTAACTGAATATGGGGGATCATTTGTAGGACCTGTATATCTGTGGACTGCTGTAGCATCAGGCATTCTAATGATTGCACTCTCAGCATGGGTGATGGCTAGACCCATGGAGAAGGCATCATGGACGTTATTCAAGTTCTCTAGTCCATATCTAGCAGTGCTATTCATTGCACTAATGGTAGATTCTGCATTATAGCGTGCCGTCAAGACCGTTGAGCTTTGTGGTGATTTCCTCATGTTTTTGAAGGAGTGATTCCAGCTCGCTTTTTGTCTCTTGGGATTCCCAGCCCGACTTTACCAGCCTTGCTAGATGATTCACTATACTCCACTGCAAGCTATTCTGCTCATCAATCAGCTCTAGAAACTGCTTTCCTTTATCTTCAGACATTGCGCTTGTATTTTTCAGACATTAATAAAAATCTGAAGTCGTAAATTTGATAGTTAGGTGTGGCAACAAGTGAAAATAGGTAATTTAGAATGTCTCAAGGTTTGATATGCCAACTTTTAGTAGGAAAGGATTTTGTATGAATTTACTAGCAAAGGAAACACTGGATCTGAGCATGTGTGCTAAATTTAGATATACTCTGAATCTAAAAATACACATAGATCAGTTTAAGAGTATCCTACACATTGAATCATTGATGTCAGAGCAAGAAAAACCCAACGAATGGGATTCACTGTGGCAAGAATATACAAAGTCACTTGAAAACTGGAAGGCTTTGTTTGAGCAAATCCAGACAGCAAGCAACGACATGCAAGCAAAATTCAATGAAGTGTGGGAAAAGGCAGTCAAAGAGTCTAGTACTGATACGATGAAGATGTTTGGTGATGCTTGGCAGAAATCGCTCAGCGAAGCAGGTGTCAGGTCGTTTAAGGATTTTGGAGACTTGTGGCAAAAGGCTCTGAACGAGTCAAATGCAGCTGCATTTAAACAGTTTGCAGAAAACTGGCAAAGCACCATGACATCATCTGGCCTAGAACAGATGGCAGCATACGGCGAATCAATGAAAAGGTTTGCCGATATCTGGGGCATGATGTGGCCCAAATCCTGAATTGCAAACACGAGACACTTGTTTTTTAGCAGCTCTTTGTACCGCACAGACTACATACAATACTGTACAATATGCAAAGATGTCAGTTTGAGTGGTGTAAAGTGTGGACATTATATTCATGGTATAGTTACACCAAGACATCAGTCACAATAACACAAATTTGCCATCATGCTCCGTTTTGTTGCCATGCTTCGTTGAACCTCTTGATTGCCTCTTGGTATGCTCTTATGGAGTCATCACCAGAGGTCTTTAGGAATTTTTCCCATTGGACATTGAATTTTTTAATCGAGCTAATGTTTGTCCCCTTAAAGATACCTTCGATCATGTTTGTCTGTTGCTTGACGTATTCTGGACCTATCTCGCTCCATGTCTCTTCCCAGCTGGTACTAACTTTTTTCAGCATCTCTGTGTCAGATTCGAGTGCCTTTTGGCACGCATCATGATATGCCATAAGGGTCTCGTTTGTTGCCTTTTGCCACTGTGCCAGAGATTCTTTCCACATATTCAGGGCATAGTTATATTTTCTCCATGCCTTGTCAAACTCTGTCTTTGAGCTTGGTACGGATTGACTTTTTGGCTTTTTTCTAGCAGTTGGTTTTTTTGGTGTAGCCCTTTTCGGGGCAGCTTTTTTTGATGTATCTTTTTTTATAGGGATCTTTTTGCCAGTTTCAACTATACTATCTGCCACAATTTATACAAAATATGCTAAGTGTTAAGTCTTTCAATAGTGTGCTCACACAAGATCACCCTCTCCCTCTTGAGTTCAGTCAGATTCAGTCAACTTCCAGAAAATTTGATCAAAAATGATTAATTCAGAACTTTTTTAAAGTATGCATCATTTCGTCAAGTATGCAGTTAGGAAAAGTTAGATCCCCCCCATTTTCGGCATAATAGGGCTAGCTGCGGCAATTTTAATATTATCATATAGCGGAGCAGTTCAGGAATCCTTTGCAGATACAGGTGTAGGCTTCATTAATCGCAGTTACATCCAGGATACTGATCATATTAGATTGAGCGATGTTAATGACATGGTTCACTTAAAGACCGGGCAGACAAACTATG
>JAPOPJ010000052.1 GCA_026712925.1 Nitrososphaerota archaeon | reverse complement strand
TGAGCCAGCCTTTACTAATAGACCAACACACCGGTTCAGCCACTTACATAGAGACTATGCACGATGCAATCATTTTTTATCATTCCTAGCGGATGCTGTAAACAAAATTGCACTCATACACTATACCACATACACGACATACACTATACCACATACACGACATATTTGTAATCCTTATTTTGGCATAAAGTTGTGTATCATATTTGCTGGAGTGTGATGAAAAATATCTGCAATTTTTCAAAATTCTGACTTGTACAAATACGAGAATCATACCACCTCATAATGTGGCTGAATTTTCATTACATCATATATTGATTCATGGGCGTTGGTAAAATTTTATTCATGTTGATTTTTTTGCAAAATCTGCAAGTTGTTCTATGTGCCTTGATACGTCCTAATCTTTTTTGTACTCTATAGCATCTTGGTTTTGTGATTTTACCACTATAGTATCTCCTGCTCTGTTGAATATTCTCTGCCTGTTTTTGTTTGTAAATATCCATCCAAATACCACATCAAATGGCAACAAAAACGCCTTACCAAAACTACTAATCATGACACCTTTTAGGTCTGCGGCTTTACCATCCATACTTACAGTCTTTAGATGAAATACCCTTTTACCAATTGACTGTCCCATTTTGTACTCTGTAATGGTCCAGTATGCAAAAAAGACCAAACTTCCAGGGATATAGTTTATGCTCTCTGACCAAATGTCATCCTCTACTATGATGATCTCAAAGTTACCAGTTGCAGCTGCAAGTATAGTTCCAGTAATTATTGAAATTATAACAAAGTCAATTAACCATGCTAGGAATCTATCAGTCCATCTAGCAAGTTTGATTTCTGTTATTTCATCAGACAATACCAATTCTAACATTTCTAAATAAATAAACCATACTGTGATTCTACTCAAAAGGTATTAGATTTTGTATAATTCGTATCATATAGTCATGCTATGTTTAACCGTATATGACTACAATACATGCTGTTTGGTAAATTCAGTTAATCCGTGACAGGTGAATATGTGCTATCTTCCAAGTAGGCTGTCTTACCAGCACAAATGTCACACGGCCACTCACTGACATGTGTTTGCCGGTATATGCTTTGTTATCTACCAGCATTCCTTCTTGGTCTAACTCCATTGCCACAACTGCCGTATCTCCAAATATACTAATCTTTGGGTTTTTGATTTTGTAAGAATAGTCTGAAATACTGACAAATCGCAGCTCTTCTAGTTCTAGTGTGGTTTTATAGTCTTTGAGATCATATGGCGGCAGATCGCTAAAACTTGAAAATCTGGGATCATTTAGATGAATATCACCTAATTTTCCTAGGTCCTTTGTTACGCCTGCCTCAAATAATGTCTCAATAATTTTGATAATTTCTTCACTGTCTGACAAAATCATTCTATCTGGAATGGGTACATCTTAAAAATGTGCTATTTGTAATACTCTAAAATCGCTCTAACTTTGCATATTCTGTGACTTTGATATTTTACGTATGATTTTGAAAAGAGTCATTATAATGATGTAATATTTACCAAATCATACCAAAATGAGTACTTTGAGGATTTGTCCATTTTTTCAGATTCTTCATCAAATTCGGTGCACTTTTGCTAATTTGAACACATGTAAACCATCCTTACGTAATCACCACGCTGGAACGATCCCTTACGGCTATTGATCGAAACGATCTCTAATTTGACTATGTAGGGTGGTTAACATAGATGAGTCCTTGGCCTTGATATGTCTGTCGCAAATGACAAATTTAAGGCGTTTTGGGTTTAGTAATTTTAAAATGTGCTTTGGTGTATGGTATGTGGTCACTCTTACTGTGTATGGTTTATGGGTATGGTGAAATGTTTGACATCTTTTGTTCATACTAGCGCCGAGTTTGGGAAATCCTCTTTTCAATATCTTTATTAATTATCATACAATTATACATTTGATTCCAATGTACACATTTAGTAAGATATCTGGCATTCTGTTGCCGACAATCCTACTGTAAAGTGTCTGATTTTATCACATTAAAATTATGGAGGAAAATTAAAAGAGTAATATGCAAAGTATGACTGGCGCAAAGGCGCTAATGACCGCTATGGAAAAAGAAGGCGTAAAGGAGGTCTTTGGGTTACCCGGAGGTGCAAACCTTCCAATGTATGATGAATTTGCGCGATGCGATATTAGACACATCCTAGTAAGACACGAACAATCAGCTGCTCACATGGCAGACGGGTTTGGACGTGTAAGCAGAAAACCCGGCGTATGCTTTGCAACTTCTGGTCCTGGTGCTACTAACATACTAACTGGCATAGCTACTGCACAGGCTGACTCTGCACCTATGGTGGCAGTAACTGGACAGGTACCAGTCCCCATGATAGGCCGGGATGCATTTCAGGAAAGTGATATAATTGGCATGGCAAATCCTGTTGTAAAGTATGCATATCAACCAAGAGATGCCGCAGAGATTCCTGAAGTCGTAAAGAAAGGCTTTTTCATTGCAGAGACTGGTCGTCCCGGACCTGTACTAATTGACATACCAAAAGATGTCCAGACAAATGAAGCAGAGATGTCATTTCCAAACGAGTTTAAAATTCGCGGGTATCATCCGTGGACTGATCCTGATATGGTAAATGTACAAAAGGCAATAGAGATGCTACTTCATGCGCAAAGGCCTATAATTTTAGCCGGCGGGGGCACTATAATATCATCTGCGTTTGCAGAGCTTCAGGCAGTAGCAGAACTTCTCATGATTCCAGTTGTTACAACCTTTAAAGGAAAAGGTGCATTTCCTGAGAATCACCCGCTATCACTTGGTCCTATTGGCATGCATGGACATGCAGAGGCAAATAAAATAATGACCGAAGCTGACTGTGTCCTTGCAATAGGTACTAGATTCTCAGACCGTTCTGTTGGAACATTTGAGGACTTTGAGAGTAGATTAAAAATAATTCACATGGATGTTGATCCTGCTGAAATAGGGAAAAACCAAACAACAATGGTGGCAGTAGTTGGAGATGTTAGGGCATCACTGAGAATAATGGTAAAAATGCTAATGCAAAGAGCAATTAAAAAAACTGATGAAACTGTTTGGATAAAACACGTAAAAGAAATTAAAGCATACTGGAAAGAAAATCTAAAGATACATCCTGGTGAGATGGGTGCTGCAAAAATATTACGAAAGCTCCGAGAGATTTTACCACACGAATCCATCATAACAACTGAAGTAGGACAGCATCAAATGTGGGCCTCATTATTCTATGATGTAATTCAACCGGGGACATTTTTTAGCTCTACAGGACTAGGTACTATGGGGTGGGGCTTTCCGGCATCTATAGGGGCAAAAGTAGCCAAGCCTGATGTCCCGGTAGTTGACATTGCCGGTGATGGAAGCTTTAACATGACAGAGAACTCGCTTGCAACAGCAGTACTTGAAGATATACCTGTAATTGTATTTTTATTAAACAACTTTACACTTGGGATGGTGGCTCAGTGGCAGAGGACTTTTTATGATAGACGGATGATTGGTGTGGACCAAGGAAGATGCCCTGATTATGTAAAGTTGGCAGAATCCTATGGTGCTCAGGGAATACGGGCCGAGTCTATGGATGAGCTAGAACGTGCCATCAAGACAGCTCTATCTAGTGATGTTGCCACAGTAATTGACATTCCAATAGATCCTGAAGAGGATGTATTACCATTTGTAGCTCCCGGAACTCCACTAAAGGATATGATATTACCGTCGTGATGATCATGTGGGCGATTCTTTCAATACTAGTTGAAAACAAACCTGGGATACTCTTCAAAGTAACTCATCTATTCCGGTCTAGAAACTTTAACATTGATAGTATTTCTGTAGGTGTAACTGAAAATCCCGAATACTCTAGAATGACTATAACTACTGTAGGTGATGAGAAACAAGTAGACCAGATAGTAAAACAACTAGACAAAATGATAGATACTGTAGAGGTGAGACGACTTGATGAGCACAAAACAGTCTATCGGGAGCTGTGTATTTTTAAGATAAGACTTTCAAATGCAAGTGATAGTATGGAAGTAAACAAGTTGGCAAATGCATACGGGGGAAAAGTACACGATGTAAAGAAGGATTCTATCATGGTGGAACTGACTGCCACGCCAGACCAGATCAGAGCATTTGAGGAATTGGCAAGACAGTTTGGAATTATAGATGTTGCAAGGACTGGCGTTGCGGCATTGCAGAGGAGCGGGGCATGAGAATACGAATATTTGATACTACACTGCGTGATGGTGAGCAGACACCAGGAATATCAATGTCACCAGATCAAAAACTTGCAATTGCAAAGAAACTCGATGCACTAGGAGTTGATGCAATAGAGGCAGGATTCCCAGTGGTATCAGAAGGGGAATCACAAGCAGTAAAAATGATAACTCGTGAGGGACTTTCTGCTGAAATCTGTGGCCTTGCTAGAACTCGTAGGCAAGATATTGATGTTGCAGTAGATAGTGGGCTTGATTACATCCACACATTCATTGCTACATCTGATATTCATTTAGAGCACAAGCTCAAGATGACTCGTACTCAAGCACTTGAAAAGGCAGTAGATGCCGTAGAGTATGCAAAGTCTAGAGGCATGCAGGTAGAATTTTCAGCCGAAGATGCTAGTAGGACTGACAGAGCATTTCTAAAAAAAGTGTTTAGTGCTGTTGCAAAGGCAGGTGCAGACAGAGTTGACATTCCTGATACAGTGGGATATTCGACTCCACAGTATATGGCTGAATTAACCAGGGATGCCATATCTGCTACAGGACTTCCAGTAAGTGTTCACTGTCACAATGATTTTGGACTAGCAGTTGCAAACGCACTATCTGGAGTAGATGCAGGAGCTGCATGTGCACATGTAACTATAAATGGAATCGGTGAAAGAGCAGGCAATGCATCACTTGAAGAGTTTTCAATGGCGTTAAAATGCCTCATGCCATCTAAGGGGTATGAAACCGGCATACGCTCAGAGTTAATTTTTGAGACATCAAACTTTGTATCTGAAATTGTAGGTATGCAGGTGCAACCAAACAAGGCAATTGTAGGTGAGAATGCATTTGGACACGAATCTGGAATACATACTCATGGTGTCTTGAGCAATCCGCTCACATACGAGCCGATAAGTCCGGAATTAGTGGGTCAAAAGCGCAGGCTCCAAGTTGGAAAGCATGCTGGTATTCATGGGATGAATGCAATGCTTGAAGAATATGGAATAAACCCAACAGATGAACAGTCAAAACAAATTCTAGATAGAGTAAAGACACAGGGTGACCAAGGTAAAATGATAACTGATGTAGAGTTATTATCTATTGCAAGTGATGTGCTAGGTGACGGGGGGATAAAGAGAATTGTCCAGCTAGCAGGATTTTCAGTATCTACAGGAATTGGAACCATGCCTTATGCATTTGTAAAACTCAACATTGATGGGACAGACTTTATTGGAACTGATTATGGAGTTGGTCCTGTAGATGCAGCACTAAATGCCATACAAAAGATTACAGGCAAAATTTCAGAGCTGAGAATAAAGGATTATGGTTTGGCATCAATATCTGGCGGCTCTACTGCACTGTGTGAAGTAACAATACGCGTAGAAGATGCCCGAGGTAATAGTATATCTGCAAAATCAGTAGGTGAGGATATTGTAACTACTAGTGTTCAAGCAGTAATTGATGGAATAAATAGAATCATGCTAAAGAATCTACTTGATA